>CAZFSX010000179.1:0-5782 GCA_964522115.1 uncultured Pseudobdellovibrionaceae bacterium
ATGTATTGTGATTCCAAGGCCGTCAAGACCACGGAGTTGATAATGGCCTCGACTGTTGTGGTTCGTTGCAAAACATTGGCGCTGCGACGAATTCCCATCAAGAAAGGACCCAATACTTCTCCACGTCCAAGTTGTTGCAAAAGTTTGTAGCCAATATTGCTGGATTCCAAGTTTGGAAAAATAAGACTATTGGCTCCTTCGCTCAGATCACTGAATGGAAAAATACGCGATAAAATATCTGTGTTGATGGCGGTGTCGGCTTGCATATCTCCATCCACAATCAAATCGGGCCTTCGCTCTTTCACCAGTTGAACAGCTTTTTTCATTTTGGCAGGAGTTCCATCTTTGCCGGTGAAGTTGGAATAGCTCAACATGGCAACTCGTGGTTGCAATTGAAAGTATTCCGCCACGCGCGCCGCTTGCAGAGCAATGGTTGCTAATTGTTCAGCGGTGGGGTTGATGTTGACGGTGGTATCTGCAAGCAACATCAAGCGATCTTCCAAAAGCACAAAGTTAAGACCACTTGGAACTCCATGAAAAGATGTTCCAATGGTTTGAAGAACAGGGCGCACGGCACTTCCAAAATCTTGAGTTGCACCGGTGACAAGTCCGTCGGCGTCTCCCATTTCCACCATCATGGCGGCGAAGTAATTGGGATCGGCAAGATGTCTTTCGGCTTCACGAAACAACAGACCTTTTCTTTGTCGACGTTGGTAAAGAGCCTCTGCGTATTTTCCAAAATGCGGAGACTGCGAGGGATGAATGATTTGCACATCCTTCAAAGGATGAAGTTCCAGAGTTTGAATTTTTTCTCGCACACGATCTGGGTATCCTAAAAGAATCGGTTCGATCACTTGCTCTTCCACCAAAGTGCGCAAAGCTTTTAAAATTTTCGTACTTGTTCCCTCTGGAAAAACAATGCGAGGAAGACGTCCCGCAGCGGCCGCGTTGGCTTTCACTTTATGAATAGCAGAACGAATGAAAACTTTGGAAGGCCCTTGGATGCTTTCCAATTTATCTTTGTAAGCTTCGAAGTCTTGGATGGGCATTTGTGCCACACCGGATTCCATGGCAGCTTTGGCAACTTCGGGAGCGACTCGCAAAAGAACGCGTGTATCAAAAGGTTTGGGGATCAAATAATCGGGACCAAACTTGAAGGCCTTACCTCCGTAAGCGGCACTGACCGTGTCGGGAACATCTTCTCTGGCAAGACCTGCAATGGCATGAACCGCCGCAAGTTTCATGGCTTCATTGATTTGAGTGGCTCGCACATCCAGGGATCCTCGAAAGATGGAAGGAAAGCCCAAGACATTGTTCACTTGATTGGGAAAATCTGTGCGACCTGTGGCAATGATCGCATCAGGTCGAACTTCTTTGACTTTGTCAGGAAGAATTTCTGGATCTGGATTGGCCATGGCAAAGATAATGGGCCGATCATTCATTTTCAGTATCATGTCTTGAGTGACGGCACCGGCCACACTCAGGCCGACAAAAACATCGGCGCCTTGAAGAGCTTCCGTCAGAGTTCTTTTTTTCGTTTCATTGGCAAAGGCTTCTTTGTATTTATTCATGCCTTCGGTGCGACCTTTGTAAATGACGCCCGAACTATCACACATCAAAACATTTTCTCGGCGAACACCTAAAGAAATAAAAATATTGGTGCAGGCAATGGCGCTGGCTCCAGCTCCGTTCACGACAAGTCGAACATCCGAAAGTTGACGACCTGTGATATGGCAAGCGTTGATCAGTGCGGCTCCAGAAATGATGGCGGTTCCATGTTGATCATCATGAAAGACAGGAATCTTCATTTCTTTTTTTAAACGCTCTTCAATTTCAAAACATTCGGGAGCTTTGATATCTTCAAGATTGATTCCGCCAAAGGTGGGTTCAAGGGCTTTGATGGCTTGAATGGTTTCTTCCACTTTCAGGGTGTTCAATTCAATATCGAAAACATCGATGCCCGCAAATTGTTTGAACAGAACTCCCTTTCCCTCCATCACTGGTTTTGAAGCCAAGGGGCCAATATTTCCAAGACCAAGAACCGCGGTTCCGTTGGAAATCACTGCGACCAAGTTTCCCTTCGCAGTGTAATCGTAAACTTTTTGTGGATCTTTGGCGATCGCTTTGCAAGGAGCTGCCACCCCGGGGGAGTAGGCAAGGCTGAGTGCTTTTTCTGTATTGCATTCTTTCGAAGAGATCACTTCGATTTTGCCGGGTTTGCCTTTTGAATGATAATCCAGGGCCTCTTGATCCATCGACATAGTTGCTCCTTTTTGTTGCATGCACAGGGGATCATCTCAAAAAAACTTGGAAAGATTGAGAAAAAAATGTCCATGAAGAAATATGACACAAGAGGTCTGATTCCGATGAAATGTTTTTCGTTCTTCAAAAAATTCAGTAGACTTTGAAAGTCATACTAACAAAAGGAAGCAACTATGAACAAATCATCTCGAGATGTGGTGCTTGTCGATGGAGTTCGAACTCCCTTCGTCAAGTCCGGTTCCAAACTGAAAAAGGTGCACCCTGCAGAGCTAGGGAAAGTCGCATTAAAACAGCTTTTGGCTCAAACGAATTTGGACGTGAATGTGGTCGATGAAGTGATCATCGGCAATGCAGGGAATCCTGTGGATGCGGTGAATGTTTCTCGTGTGATCGCATTGAATGCGGGGATTCCTCTGAAAACATCGGCCTACACTGTTCATCGCAATTGTGCTTCAGCCATGGAAAGTATCACCAGTGGTTACGAGAAAATTAAAAGTGGAACGATGGATGCCATCATCGCGGGTGGAAGCGAAAGCATGTCGCAAATGCCTTTGCTGATGACGCAAAGATTTTTGGATATCTTTGAACGCTTAGCAACGGCGCGCAGTCTTGGTGGTCGTTTGTCAGCATTGGGATCTTTGTTGATGGCGGATTTGAAACAAATTGTAGAGCTTGTGACAACGGGGCCTTTGCAATCAACGGCACATAAACCAAGAATTTCTGTGATGGAGGGATTAACAGATCCTTTTGTCGGCATCAATATGGGGCAGACCGCCGAAATTTTGGCAAAAGAGTGGGGCTTGTCTCGATTGGCTCAGGATGAATTTGCGTTAAGATCTCATCAGTTGGCTGTGAAGGCGACCAAAGAAGGTCGCATGCGTGAAGAGATCACTCCGGTGTTTTTGGCTCCTAAATACACAGAAGTCATCAGTGAAGATATTGGTCCACGTGATGGTCAAAGCATTGAGGCCTTAACGAAATTGAAACCTTTCTTTGATCGCAAAACAGGAACCATCACGGCTGGAAACTCATGCCCCATCACAGATGGTGCGGCGATGATGTTGCTGATGAGTCGTGAAAAGGCAGATGCTCTTGGATACAAAGCCTTGGCACGAATTCGTGGTTATGGCTATGCAGGTTTGGAACCTGAACGTATGGGATTAGGTCCTGCTTACTCGACACCTTTGGCTTTGAAACGTGCGGGATTGTCGATGAAGGATATTGGCTTGATTGAATTGAATGAGGCCTTTGCGGCGCAAGTTCTTGCATGTCAAAAAGCCTTCGACAGTCAGAAGTTTGCTCAAGAAAAATTAGGACTGTCTGATAAAATCGGAGAAGTTCGTAATGAAATTCTGAATGTGAACGGTGGAGCCATTGCTTTGGGGCATCCCGTAGGAGCCACAGGAACTCGCTTGGTCTTGACTTTGGCGAAGGAAATGAAGCGCCGAAACGTTCAATTTGGATTGGCAACATTGTGTATCGGCGGTGGTCAAGGTGGAGCCGTCATCATCGAAAACGAAAACTAAGAAGGAAATATTATGAGCAACGTAGACAGTATCAAAATTATTCCTTGTCCTGGTCAGCCTGATATCGCGATTGTGGAGTTTGACCTTCCCGGAGAGAAGGTCAATAAATTCAGCACGCCAGTGATGTTAAGATTGAAAGAAGTGACAGAGACTTTGGCAAAATCCAGTTATAAGGCTGTGATTTTTAAATCGAATAAAAATAAAATTTATATTGCCGGTGCAGATATTGAAGAAATTCAAGCCATGACCACGGCGGAACAAATTGAATCTGCCGTGAATGCAGGTCAATCCATCATGAATATGATTGAAGATCTTCCACAAGTGACCATCGCAGCCATTCATGGCGCTTGTTTGGGGGGCGGTTGTGAATTCGTTTTAGCTTGTGATTACCGATTGGCTTCGGACGATGCTTCGACAAAAATTGGTCTTCCTGAAACAAAACTTGGAATCATTCCTGGTTTTGGTGGTTGTGTGCGTTTGCCACGAGTGGTGGGATTGCAAGCTTCCTTGGATATTATCCTGGCAGGAAAAGCAGTGAATGCAAACAAGGCTCTGAAAATGGGACTAGTGGATGCAGCCATGCATTCGGCGATTTTAATGGAACAAGCTGTGAAGTTTGCTCAAGAAAAAATTGCAGCAGGAGCAAAAAAACGTCGCAAACGTTTTGCACCGAAGGGTTTGATGAATCATATTTTGGAATCTTTCGTAGGAAAGCCACTGGTGTTTTCTCAAGCGAAAAATGGCGTCATGAAAATGACTCATGGCCACTATCCTGCTTTGTTGAAAGCTTTGGATGTCGTTCAAGCCAATTATGGAATGTCGGATCGCGAACAAGCTTTGAAAATTGAACGCCAGGCTTTTATTGGTTGCTGTCAAAGTGCCGTCAGTAAAAATCTGATTCATGTGTTCTATTTGACAGAACTTGTGAAAAAACAATCAGGAGTTCCGGGCGTCGCTGTGAAGCCACGCGATGTGAACTACATGGGAGTTTTAGGAGCAGGAACCATGGGCGGCGGTATTGCCTATGTTGCTGCCGACAAGGGAGTGGATGTTCGCATGAAGGATATCAACAACGACGCCCTTGCGCGCGGATTGAAACATGCTCGTGAATTGTGGGAAAAACTTTTCAAGCGTCGTTCGATCAATAAATATCAATTTCAACAAAAAATGGATTTAGTTTCTGGAACCTTGGATTTTTCAGGTTTTGGTCGCATGGATTTGGTGGTGGAAGCCATTGTTGAAGATATGGAAATTAAAAAGAAAGTGATTGCGGAAACGGCAAAACATTGCCGCCCTGACACCATTATTGTGACGAACACTTCGTCCTTGAGTGTGAACGAAATGGCCGCAGGACATCCTCGTCCTGAATATTTTGCAGGAATGCACTTTTTCAATCCTGTGAATAAAATGCCTTTGGTGGAAGTGATTCGTGGAGAAAAAACCAGTGATGAAACAATCGCAACGGTTTTCGAACTTTCGAAGAAAATGGGCAAGATGCCTGTGGTTGTGAAAGATGGTCCTGGTTTTCTGGTAAATCGATTGCTTCTTCCTTACATGGCCGAAGCCGCGTTTCTGGCTCAAGAGGGAATGGATATTGCTGTCGTCGACAAAGCTTTTGTGAAAGAGTTTGGAATGCCGATGGGTCCTTTTGCTTTGATGGATGAAGTGGGTCTTGATGTGTGCATCAAGGTCTTAAAGATTTTCAAAAAAGCTTTTGGTGATCGCATTGAAATTTCTCCGGTGATGGAAAAACTTGAAAAGTCAGGTCGCTTAGGTCGTAAAAATGGAAAAGGTTTTTATCACTACGACGAAAAAGGAAAACGTGGCGAAGTGGATGCCAGTGTTTACACGGATCTTGGTCTTTCGACTCCGACCAATCCTTTGACAACGAAGGAATGTTTAGAGCGTGGAGTTTTTGCGATGATCAATGAAGTGGCGCTTGCTTTCTTCGTCGATAAGATCGTTGAACTTCCGGATGAGGTCGATCTTGCCAT
>CAZFSX010000180.1:0-5752 GCA_964522115.1 uncultured Pseudobdellovibrionaceae bacterium
CGAAAAAATGTCCAAAACTACCTTCATGACCAAAAAGAAAACCCAGAAAAATCTTGGCGTGATTTGAAGAAAAAATAAGGATGTTCCCATCATGAATGAATTTGATTTTGTTATCGTTGGTAGTGGATTTGGTGGTTCTGTCAGCGCCTATCGACTTGCTAAAAAAGGTTATTCAGTTGCTGTTCTTGAAAAAGGCAAACATTATCAAAATCAAGATTTTGCCAAAACAAATTGGAATCTACCCAAATATCTTTGGGCCCCACTTCTACGTTGTTTTGGGATCCAGCAGATCAGCCTTCTTCGCGGCGTCATGGTCCTTCATGGAACAGGCGTCGGCGGAGGAAGTCTGGTCTATGCCAATACTTTGATGAAACCTCCAATCCAAGTTTTAAATGATCCAAACTGGCCCCAAGGAATCGACTGGGCAAAAGAGTTGGAACCTCATTATATCGAAGCTCGTCGAATGCTAGGGGTCACACAAAATCCTCAACTTGATCCTGCAGATTTGGCACTGAAAGAGGCTGCTAAAAATCTAGGGACAGAAAAAAGTTTTGCGCCAACAGATGTGGCCGTCTATTTTGGTGAACCAAACAAGACTGTTCCTGATCCATTTTTTCAAGGGCAGGGTCCTGATCGCACTGGATGCAATCGCTGTGGAGGCTGCATGGTGGGATGTCGATTCAATGCTAAAAATACTTTGGATAAGAATTATCTTTTTTTAGCACAAAAGCATTCAGCTGAGATTTTCGCTGAAATACAGGCTGAAAAAATAATTCCCTTACAAAACGGATATGAAATCGAAACCCGCAGTAGCACAAGTTGGTTTCCTCAAAAAGGCCCCACATTCAAAGCTAAGAAAGTCATTGTTGCAGCAGGCGTCTTAGGTACTTTGGAGTTTCTTTTTAAAAATAAACTTCAGGCACAAACACTGCCAAAAATTTATGATCAGCTTGGTCAAAACATCCGAACGAATGGTGAAAGTCTTTGTGGGATTACTAGCTTCAATCAAAACCCTGAATACTCCAAAGGAGTCGCTATTGGTTCGATCATTCAAGCGGATGCTCAAACTCAAATTGAACCCGTACGCTTTTCTGAAGGTAGCGATGCTCTTCGATTGTTAGGTATTCCGTTAACAGGCCCTGGCAGTTCATGGATCAGACCCCTCAAAGCCCTACTTCAAGTGCTGACTTATCCATTGCCTTGGTTCCGTTTTCTTTTGTTAGGTCAGTGGGCGAAACGTTCTGTGATTCTTTTAGTGATGCAATCTTCCGATGAAAAAACCAGCTTTTTTTGGCAAAGGTCAACCTGGCGGCCCTGGAGAAAAGTATTATCTCGAGATAAAAAAGCTGCGCCATTACCCTCTTACTTACCCTTAGCCCAAACATATTTGAAGGAAATGGCCAAAGTCATGAATGGATATCCTCAAAATGTCATCACAGAAGTCTTACTTGCAACTCCTGCAACGGCTCATATTCTTGGTGGTTGCACGATGGGAAACACACCCCAAGAAGGCGTGATTAACGACAAGCACGAAGCCTTTGGATATCCTGGTTTATATGTGTGCGATGGAAGCGTTATTCCTGTGAATCTGTCTGTCAATCCAAGCTTAACCATCACAGCATTAGCAGAACGATTTGCCAGTCAATTTCCTGAAAAAGAAAAAAATAGTTCCTTCCCATTGCCCATTACAAATTGCTGAGTTCGAAAGTCATCGATTCAGGACGAAACTTGTAGGTATAAACTCGCGGCACAATGTTGTCGTCAAAAACAGGAACGATCAAATCTAAGATACCATCTTTATCCTTATCAACAAGGGCCAAGTTCGTTCTTTGATCTTGAATTTTCATATAAGCGTCTCTGGATTCCACCAATGTCAGTCTTTGTAAAAAATCGTTTTTTTGCTTTTCCCGATTCCATTGAAACACTTCCAAGACAAGGGATTCTGAAGTCGCAACCTTCAAAATTGTAAACTGATCTCCATTTCCTGTAATGTCTGCCTGAATTTTACTTAAGATTTGATGCTTATTCTTAAAAAATCTCTGATGCAGACTATGTCGAGTCGTAGGAATGACAGCCAAAGCCATGACAAAGAGACACACTAAAACAAATTGGACCATTAAAAAATTTTTAACCCATGTCATATCCCTATTATCCTGTTGCAAAAATAATTTGCCACGGCCTTTGTTTTCCATACAGACCTCTTCCAGACTTGTTTTTTGTCCAGCTGGACATAGGAATGACGTCCTTCGTCCACGGTTGGAATGGAATTGGGAAGGAATTTTTTATGTTCATTTATTTCTTCTTTGATTGACCTTGAATATATTTCATCGCAGCTTCTTCAGATACCTGCAGAAGAAAGGACAATCAAAGATGAAAGCAGAAGATTTTTATCAACTGGCCCAATCCCGAAAATCCATTCGTCAGTTTCAAAAAAAACCTGTTCCTCGCGAAGTTCTTCAACGCATTTTAGATTGTGCGATGCAAGCTCCCTCGGGGAAGAATCGTCAAAATTGGAGATTCTTTGTCGTTCAAGGAGCCAAGCGGGATCAGTACTTGAAGTATTCCCAAAAAAGTTGGAATGGGATTAAGGATGTCCTTCAGCAACGATTAAAACCTTCCCTGTATGATTTCACAGAACGTTTTTTTTACACCTTAGGAGATGCCCCCGTGGTAATTTTTGCTTACAGCCAAAATAGTCCTGACGAGCGTTACCATACCTCGATAGGAAGTGTGTATATGGCTGTGGAAAACTTGAATCTTGCCGCTGTGGCCGAAGGACTGGGTTGCTGCACGATGGGAGCTCCGTTAGAGATCAAAAAAGAAGTGGATGAATTTTTGGAAGTCACAAAATTACCTGAATATCAAAAAGGCGAACTGGAACTTTTATGCGCCGTCGTTTTAGGATACCCCAACCACGAACCCCCCAAAGCCCCCCGCCAAACCGAAGGCCGCATCACTTGGCTGGAATAACTTTCACTTCTCGCCAGATGGCTTGAACATCCTCTGGGAAGATAGTCCACCAAAGCAAGAATTTTTATCTCCGCTTCCTTTTCGGAAGTAGGATGGAACTTGGCCCCAATTGAAGTTTCCAGAAAAATCTCAGAGCGGTATCCTCGTTTTATGAGGGATACTGACTGCTCCTGATTCGCATCTTCCATTAGTCTCGACGACAGATGAAGATTCATGAATATCATCAGGGATGGATGAATCATCAATATGAATTCTGAATTCATCGGCATTGAGTGAATGTCCGTCCATATACTTTTCTGAGCCCTTTTTTTCAAATTCATTTGACAGGATTTTTTTATTTTTAAAATGCGGTAGAAATTGCGTTTTGTCTTCGATGAATCATTTTCGTTGGTTGGTTGACTGAATTAGCTTTGTAGCGGCAAAGAGATCCTTCGAATGGAATTTTTTTGATCTATTTCACTGATCGTAAAATCGATGTTTTCAAAACCTATGTTAGAAAAAATGTACTTTCATCAAGGTCGTTTTGATGGATTGAGAATATTGAGCGAAGAAAAAATCTAGAAAGGTCTTTATGAAACAGATGAGTTTTTCCGATGCGGAAGTGAAACCCTTGAATGCAGGATTTTCGACCGCAAGTTTGGATTCCAATGCAAAAATAAATCACAATTTGAAATGGAATTCATCAGCTTATTCAAATCCTCTACCAAAAGTTGATGGGAATAAACAGTTCCTATCAAAAGACCTTCATTATTTGAAAAATGCTGAATTAGAGTCTCAATTGAAGCTTCTAGTGGGGCGTGAACGTCAATTATTGCATTTGATTTTAAAACATATTCAAGAAGTGGACCGCCGCAAGCTGTATGCAGCACGGGCTTTTTCCTCTTTGTTTGAGTACTTGACCAAGGCGATGGGATATTCTTTTGCTGCTGCTCAACGTAGAATCGAAGCGGCACGAATGATGAATCAAGTTCCTGAACTGGCTTTGCAAATTCAAAAAGGGGATGTGAATCTTTCCCAGATTGGTGTTATCAGTCACGCGGTGAAATTGAAGGAATCTCAAACAGGTAAAAAACTTTCCGCGGAAGTGAAGCGTGAAGTGATTGCGACAGTCGCACAGAAAACCACAGCACAGACTCAAGTATTGGTGGCGGAAAAGTTGGACCTTCCCTTACAACAGCCAGAACGAAAAACCATGCAAAAAGATCAGTCCTGTGTTCTTAGCATCACTTTATCACCAGAACAACAAGCGAAACTCCAACGCTGCCATGAACTTTTAGCAGCGAAGATGCAGCAAGAGAAGAAATCCCACACCACAGTGAATTACTTGGAAGAACTGATGGATTTTTATTTAAGCAAAAAAGATCCTTGCCTGGAGAAAAACAGACCCCGCAATAGTTCCGACAAGGTCAGCAAGGAAAATCAATCTTCAAAAATGTCGACATGGACTTCTGACTCAACACCATTAGCAAGCCTTACTTCCGAAAAAGAAAATTCAAACCCATCATCCCTATATAAAATGAAAAAGATAAGCCTATGCTCGATTTCTGAAATGGAAAACTTAAGCTCATCCTTCGTGTCTAAAGTGGAAGTTGGGAATCACAGTGGGATCAAGATGGAAGCTACTTCCGAAAAGGAAAAAGATCAGGCAATTTCAAGCAAGAAAACAGTGAAAAATCATGCAATTTACTTAGAAGAAATCGCAAATATAAACTCCGCTTCCGATGCGAAAATCACAAAACAAAAATCAAAAGGGCGTCAACCTAGTTTGAAAAAGCAAATTTTCCAAAAATGGAAGGACTGTCAGTTCCATGATCCCCTGACGGGTCGAAAATGTGGTGAAAAATTTCAACTGGAAATGGAACATTTGCAGCCACGATGGGCGGGTGGAAAAGACTGCATTGAAAATCGCACATTGCTTTGTCGTACGCATAATCATTGGAAATACCGACAGCAAGCGGGGCTTCATTGAAATGATTCTTAGTCCTTCGTGAAGTTTTCGCCTGGGTATTTTTGAAATCGCTTGATGAGTGAGTTCGGCATCAGAGGGTCCATCCTTGGGCAATCCATTTCTGGTCTGATTCCAATAAAAAGCGCACTTCCGAAGAGGAAATGCACTGATTTTATCTTTAAAAAATTTGAGGGAAAATCTGATTATTTGCTATTATGGACAAGAACTCGCATCAACAGTCACTCCACCATGGGATGCTAAAATCTCAACTGTTCCGGGGGACACTTTATGCAGCTGGATGCTGCCTTGACTTGGAAGAGTGATACATTTGACTGCGCTTCCATCAATGGAAACATCGCCTGCATCAACTGCAACACTGCCGCCCTGGGTGTTCTTGATAAAAACACTTCCCCCCAAAGGCATATCATCATCCTGCAGAGATATTTTGGAGGATCCTAATTGCACTCGAATGACAGAGTTATTGATACTTGAGGTAAGGCGGAGAGTCGCATTGGCCGAACCTTCACTAAAACTAGCAATCCTGCGCGAATCCACATAGCCCTTTGTTGCTGCATGATTCGGAAGTGATGGCTCTGGAACAGTCACTCCACTAGATGCTGATAAGGCTAAAACACCGCCAGCACTGATGGAAAGATTTGAAACTATATTTTGAATCGAGGAAACTCCTGAAAGATTTGCCAGGTTGATTTTCGTTGACGCAATTGATCCAGCAACAATACCAGAAGGATCAAAACTCAAATCAATTACACCTGAATTATTCACGGCAGAAATAACTGCATCTCCAGTCACACTTGAAATACCACCTGCATTCCC
>CAZFSX010000181.1:0-5747 GCA_964522115.1 uncultured Pseudobdellovibrionaceae bacterium
TTAAACAAGGCTTTGAAGAAAGTCCCGATCCCGAAGAGTTGGATCAGTTATTAAGTAAAATTGGAATTTAAGAGGTTTATGTGCCAAAGTTTTTCTACCAAGCAAAAAATCCAGCAGGTCAAACAGTTCAAGGTTCTATCGACAGTCCCAACGAGGCCGAAGCTAAAATTCGATTGAGAGCACAAAATTTGAATCCTATAAAAATTGCTCAGGCGGTTTCAGCTCAAAGGCCAATGGCTTCAAGTGCTGGATTTTTTTCCCAGAAAGTTTCAGCAAAAGATTTACAAATTTTCACAAGACAATTTTCAACATTGATCAATGCGGGGATTCCTGTTGTGGATTCCTTAAAAATATTAAGTGAAGGCAAACGTTCTGATATGATTAAAGGCGCAGCTCATAGTATTCGTCTTTCCTTGGAAGGGGGGAAGCGACTTGGGGATAGCTTGTCGATGCATCCAGGGGTATTTGATCGTTTTTATGTGAATATGGTTCGGGCAGGTGAAGAAGCAGGAATTTTGGATACCATCTTAAATCGCTTGGCAACCTACATTGAAAAAACAGAAAAAATTAAAGGTCAGGTAAAAAGTGCATTGGCTTACCCTGCGATAATTCTCAGTGTTTCTTTGTTGGTGATCACATTGATTTTAGTTTTTATTATTCCTCGATTTCAAAGTTTGTATGCTTCAGGTGGAAAAGAACTTCCATTTCTGACCCAGATTGTGGTGGATCTTTCGCATTTGGTGATTTCGAAGTGGTATGTATTTGCAGCTGTTGCAGTCGCGATTCCTTGGGCTTTAAAAAATTATTATCAAACAGCTGAAGGTAAAGATTTTTTTGATCGAATTTTAATTCAAAGTCCAGTTTTTGGAGAATTAATTCAAAAATCAGCGGTCGCAAAATTTTCACGCACACTTTCAACATTATTATCTTCAGGAGTCGGTGTTATTGAAGCTCTTGAAATTGCGGCAAAGACATCGGGGAATCGTGTGATCGAAGCAGCTTTGATGCGAAGTAAAGAATTTGTGACTCAAGGGAAACCGATTGCTGCTCCACTTGCGAAAGAGAAAATGATTCCCGATATGGTCGTTCAGATGATTTCAATTGGGGAACAATCAGGAACTCTGGATACGATGTTATCGAAAGTCGCAGATTTTTACGAGGATGATGTTGAAAATGCGGTGAAAGCATTGACGACGATTATCGAGCCCCTTTTGATGATTGTGTTAGGAGGAATCATCGCTGTTCTGGTGACTGCGATGTATTTGCCGATCTTTAATATTTCAAGTGTTGTTGGGGGAGGTTAAAAGTTGGTACCCTCAGTGACCAAAACTTCTTCTTCCATGCGTTTGTTGATTCAATCAGGTCGATGGATCATTTATGGTATTTTTTTATTTTTAGCTGCTGGTCATTGGGTTCTTAGTCCCCTTGTTTTATCCTATGACTTATTGATTATTTTTGCTGGTGTTGGTGGGGTGGGCCTACTGCTTCACTTGATGGTGTGGTTTATTTTTTTTAGAATTCCTGGCTGGGTGCATGGATTACTTTTTTGCATCGACTTTGTAGGAATTTTTGTGCTTCTGGCAACAACAACAACTCATCAGGCGCTATTTCTTTTTGATGGATTGGCCTTGATTTCATTTGCTGGAATTTTTCTAGGTGGATATTGGGCTTTTTCTTTGGCTGGAGTTTGTTCTTTGATGTTTTCAGGAATTGCCTTTTCAGGAACTGAGATTCGTGGAACAGGTTTTTTGTTTCTTTTGGTTCTGAATAATTTAGCAATTTTTGGTGTTGCAGGGATTTCGACATATTTACGTCGTCAAATGGATGATCTCAGTGAAGAGTTAAGTCTGGTAGGTTTAAGTTTGCAGCGTCTAAGGCGTTTGCAAAATTTGATTGTTGAAAATATTCCTGTGGGAATTTTGTCTGTTGATTCTTGGGGAAGAGTTGTTCAGGCAAATCCCTTTATTCAAAAACTGTTTGGTCGTCGTTGGATTGCGGAAGAATTGAATGAAAATGAGAAAGTCCTGTTTGATCATTCGACAAAATCCGACGGTCACATCACTGTGGACGGTCAAAACAGAATTATTTCTACTCAAATTCAACAGATTCAGGAACAAGATGAAAAAATGACCTTGTATTTTGTTCAGGATATGACAGAGCAAAGGCAGTTGGAGTCTCAAGTGCGGCAGTCGGAAAAACTGGCAGCTGTGGGAGGATTGGCTGCAGGAATTGCTCATGAAATACGAAATCCTTTGGCCAGTATCAGCGGATCCATTGAGCTTCTTGGGACTCAGGTTCAAAGTCAGGACGATAAGACTTTGATGAAAATTATTCTTAAAGAAATTGATCGATTGAACTTGTTAATTTCTGATTTTTTGGATTATGCAAAGCCAGAAAAGCATCCCGTTGATTTCGTCAATTTAAAAAGTCTGCTTTTTGAAACACTGAATCTATTGGAAAAAGATCCTCGAGTTCATGGGAAGGTTCGAATTGTTCGGGATTTACAGTGTGAATCTTTAATTTTAGGCGATGCTCAGAAGTTGCAACAAGTATTGATGAATCTTTTTATAAATGCAGTTCAGGCGATGGAAAAAACAACAAGCCCTGAAATTCAAATTTCTCTTTCTGATTCCTTGGATCAGCATGTCCTTCTTCGAATCAAAGACAATGGCTGCGGTATGAACGAAAAAACAAAAAGTAAGCTTTTCGAACCATTCTACACAACGAAAGCCAAAGGAACGGGCCTTGGTCTAGCCATGTCACATAAAATTTTACAAAGTCACAGGTGCCGCATTGTTGTGGAAAGCCAAGAAGGTCTAGGTACTGAATTTCTGCTTTTCTTTCCTTTAGTGACGAAATGATTTTAGAACAAATCTCCATTCCATAATGTTTCTAAAAATAATGAAACCGGCATGATTTCAATCGAACCAATTTTTCTAGGTAGTTTTTCTTGGCAAATAAGAATTTTTCTTTTGGCTTTTTCGGTTCTTTCAAATTTTTCAAAACCAGATAGATGATTTTTTGCCACATTGGATGTAGCTTTCACTTCGATCGCAATTTCTGAGTTCAATACGAAATCAATTTCACCGTCTTGTGGGGAGTTCCAAAACTGAATCAGATCATCTTTACGGCGGTAATTTTTAAATGCCATCATTTCAAGAAAAATAAAATGTTCCAGAGCATCTCCAAATTCCTTCGTTTTGATTGTCAGAGATTTTCTGCCCGTCAGTGCGTTGGTCACTCCGATATCAAAAAAATAAAATTTTCCAGTGGCAATGCTTTTTCTATTTTTAGTTGAATGAATGGGTTCAAGCATATATCCCATCAGTGTATCTGCCAAAATTGTATAGTATTCCCGTATGGTTCGAGCAGGAACTTGGGCATCAGATCCCACATTTTCAAAATTAAGAATTTGTCCATTTGTCAAAGCTGCGGATGTAAGAAATCTTGAAAAATTATCGATCTTTCGAACAAGTGATTCACTTAAAATTTCCTCTTTCAGGTAGAGACCAACATAATCTTTCAGTTCATCGATAGGTTCTTCAGATAAATAAACTGGAGGCAATGATCCGTAATTCAGGACTTTGTGCAAATCAAAAATTTTGCCTAATTCGCTGGACACAAAAGGAAATAGCTGACGCATTCGAGCCCGGCCTGCCATTAACCCAGTATAATTTCTTTTCAGTTTTCGAGCACTGCTGCCCGTTAAAATAAATCGGGTATTTGTTTTTTCAATAAGTGAATGAACTTCGTCCATTAATAGTGGTAATTTTTGAATCTCATCAATGACAACAAGTTTTGTTTTACTATGAATTCTTTGGCGAATTTTTTCAGGATTTGCAGACAACTCACGAAACGTATCTGCGTGAAGTAAATCATAAGCAAAATCGGGCTTGAGACTTTGTTCGATCAGCTTACTTTTTCCAGTCCTGCGTGGTCCAAGGAGTAATACACTCTTGGTTTTAAGATCTGAAGTTAAATTTAATTCTCGGTGAATGTATTCCATCAAGCAAACCTGTTCCCTTGTTCTAAGAAGAAAAAGATACCACAATAGGTTCAGACCCACAATTAAAATCCGCAGATCAATTGCGGAAATTCAATTAAAATCCGCAACTATACTGCGGATTTAAAAACCGATAGGCCTTGGTCTAGCCATGTCTCATAAAATTTTGCAAAGTCACAGGTGCCGCATTGTCGTGGAAAGCCAAGAAGGTCTAGGTACTGAATTTCTGCTTTTCTTTCCCTTAGTTACAATCAGACAATAGATGAATAGGACAAATGATCAGCTGAAGAGGGAACAGAATGAAGCCAAGAATTCTTGTTGTAGATGACGAAGAATCCATCCGTGAATTTCTACAAATCATGTTGAAAAAAGAAGGATATGAAATTTCTTTGGCAGAGGATGGTCAGATGGCCATCGAAACTCTGCAAAAGAAAACTTTCGACATGGTGATCTCAGATCTGCAAATGCCTCATGTGACAGGGATGGAATTACTCAAGCACGTCAAAGATAACTATCCAGATCTTGTTTTTATGATGATCACAGCTTTTGGAACTACAGAAAATGCTGTGGAAGCCATGAAGATGGGAGCCTATGATTACCTGACCAAACCCTTCAAGTTGGATGAGGTTCGACTCGTTGTTCAGAATGCCTTGAGAGCTCAAAACTTAGAAGTGGAAAATAAAGTTCTGAAAAAAGAACTTGGAAAAGAATATTCCTTTCAAAATATTGTTGGCAATTCGGAAAAAATGCATCGCATTTTTGATTTGATCAAACGTGTTTCAACAACTCCGACCAATGTTTTGATCACAGGTGAAAGTGGAACGGGAAAAGAAGTCGTGGCCAAAGCGATTCATTATAATGGCCCATTGAAAGATCGTCCTTTCTTGACGATCAACTGTGGAGCAATCCCTGAGTCTTTGATGGAATCGGAAATGTTTGGTCATAAAAAGGGTTCCTTCACGGGTGCTGTTGTCGATAAGATGGGTCTATTTGAAGCCGCAGATGGTGGAACTTTATTTTTGGATGAAGTGGGTGAGCTTCCGCTGACCATTCAAGTGAAGTTGTTGCGAGCAATCCAAGAACGAATCATCCGTCGCGTCGGTGGTGTTGAAGATATCAAAGTGGATGTTCGTATCATAGCAGCGACCAATAGAAATTTAGAAGAGATGGTGAAGTCAGGGGCTTTTCGTCAGGATTTATTCTATCGATTGAATGTAATTCAAATTCAAACTCCAGCCCTTCGTGATCGCCGCGAAGATATTCCATTGTTAGCGACCTTCTTTTTAAAGAAATACACGGAAAAACTCCAAAAGCCAGTCAGTGCCATCAGTCAAGAAGCGATGGATGCTTTGAAGAAGTATGAATATCCAGGCAACGTTCGTGAATTAGAAAATATCATCGAGCGCACAGTGGCTTTGGAGGGCGGTGCCACAATTTTACCTGAAAGTTTGCCTCCCTTCGTATCCACATCTTCGGGAAGAAAATTGGCGTCCTCTTCAGAGATTGAAGTTGGTCCCGAGGGCTTAGATATTGATAAAGTGATTGGCCAAATCGAAAAAGAAATTATCATCAAAGCCATTCATCAAGCGGGTGGTGTGAAGAAAAAAGCTGCCAAACTCTTGCATATCAGCTTCCGTTCCATGCGCTACCGTGCCGACAAATATGGCCTCAGTGCCCCAGGCGACGAAGAATTAGATGACGAGGCTTAATTCGAAATCGATGCAAAGGCGAATAAGATGGAGCG
>CAZFSX010000182.1:0-5724 GCA_964522115.1 uncultured Pseudobdellovibrionaceae bacterium
TTCCAAAATATCATTGTGCGCGCGGGAGCGGGGGCTGGAAAAACCACACGCTTAGTGGCGGAGGTTTTAAATATCGCCGATCAATTTCATCAAAAATACGATCGGATGCCTCGGTTGGTGGTGACCACATTCACGCGCAAAGCAACCCAAGAATTGAAAGAGCGTTTAACTCATCAAGCGATGAAGATGGATCGTCCTGATCTTGTTCAATTTATTCGCCATCCTCAGCAGTTGTGTCTTGGAACCATTCACGGAGTCGTGACACAGTTTTTAATCCAAAATGGACATGTGCTTGGATTGGGTCAGGGATTGAGATTTAGCAGTGTTCGGGATCAGCGAATACTGATGAGGAAAGTTTTAAGACAAATGGTGGATCAGGCCTCTGTGCCTGAAGCGACTTCGATTTTTCAGTCTTATTCTGTCCATCAGTTGCTAGGAGCCTTGTCCTCGTATTATGAAAATTGGCTGTGTGGAACAACAGCTTGTTTTTCAATAGAGGATCATCAGCAAGTTTGGAATAAAAAATTAGAAACCATTTCTGAATGCAGTCACAGATTGGGACTTCAGATTCTTCATGAAGCTGAACAAGATGCTTGGAAAAATTTAGGTTCTCACTTAGTTTCGCTCGCGCAAATCTTGAAAAGTTCACAGCCAGCAGAAGTTCGCGATCATTTGGAAACATTTTTCGAGACGATGCCGCAGGTTCGTTATCTGAAAAATAAACCCGCAGTTTCTTTTGAAAGTAAAGAATCCTGGGATTGCTTGAAAGAAGATCTTCAAGACTTTGCTTTTGAAGAAAAATGGGATCCAGTCAACTTTCAAGCTTTTGCTCAGTTAGGATCAGCATTTCAAAATATAGCTGATGATTTTTGTCGCAGATTTTTAGAAAAGAAAATTCAGAATAATCAAATTTCTATGTCAGATATCGAAGGACTGGCTTTGCGTGTATTGCAATTAGATCCTTCAACGGGTGAAAAATTTGCGAAGGAATGGGATTATTGGTTTATTGATGAATTTCAGGACACTTCACCAAGACAGATTCAGTTGATCGAAAAACTACGGGCAGATCGCTGCAGTTTTTATGTTGGAGATCCTCAGCAAAGTATTTATCTTTTTCGAGGATCTCGTTCTGAGGTGTTCTTGCAGGAAGAAGAAAAAATTCAAGCAGGATCTGGCAAGGTTCAAACCATGATGACGAACTACCGTTCTTCTCCGGCTGTTTTGAATTTTATCAATGAAGTTTTTCATCAATTAGGAACCCAGTTTTCAAAAATGTTGGTGGACCCAGCCAAGCTTTCGGAAAAGGCTGAACAGTCAGTGTCTGATTCATCTGCAATTCAGCTGACTCTATGTGCAGACAGTCAGGAAGAGGAACTTGCTGTCGTTCACAGAGTTTTAGAACTTCTCAAGCAGGGTGTTTCCGCCGAAGAAATAGCCATTCTTACTCGCACAAATCGACATTTGCAGTTGTTGGCACGTCGATTGGAAGAGTTTCAAATACCTGTGCAAGTTCATAGTTCAGGATCTTTTTACCAGCGTCGTGAAGTCATGGATGCGACGGCTTTCCTGCGTTTTCTGTGCCAGCCCTGGAATGATTTGAATTTAATGAGTTTGCTGCGTTCGCCCTGGATGAATATTCAGGATCAAGAATTGATTCATTGGAGCATGAACTCGTCGGATCATTTATGGACTCGGTTGAAAAAACATGCGGCCGATCATCCTGTTGTTGCCTCATTGCAGAAATTTTTAGAACAAGCTCAGACCATGGGAGTTTTGCAGGTTTGGATTTCGATGATGGATCACTTTGAATTTATTCAAAGCTTTTCTGCCTATGATCCAAGTGGCCAGATGGAAGCCAATGTTTGGAAGTTAATTCGTATTTTAAGACAAAAAGAACGTCAGGTTGGATTTCAAATTTTTGAAATTCTTGATGAGTTGCAAGACCTTTCATCGATGGATGCTGCGGATGGAGATGGCGATGCCGTTCCCGTGATTGAGCCAGCGCGTGTCGCCCTGATGACGGTTCATGCGTCCAAAGGATTACAATTCCGCCATGTGATTTTACCCTACTTGGGAGAGGGCTCGCGATCCAGTATGCGAAAGCTTTGGATGTTGGATGAAACTGCCAACAAGTGGAGTCTGGGACTGATTCACGAAGAGACGCAGTCAACAATTTATTCCCCATGTATGGACGCTCATTTTCAATTATGGAAGCAGCGTGAAGATCAGGAATCCGAGCGTGTTTTTTATGTCGCATGCACGCGTGCCAAAGAGGGCTTGCACGGAATGGGTTCAAAAATTCGAAAAGGAAGTTGGCTAGAATTGTCTGGATTGAAAACCCAGACAGGTTTGCATAGCTTAGGACCTGCAACATACTTGGTTGAAAAATTTCAACCAGAATCAATCCCAAGTCCATCAGCTCAGTTTTTACAACTTGCGGACTTAGCTTCTGCGCAGAAATTAGAACCCATGATTTTTCCTTCGTTGCGAACTCAATCCTCTTTACAGGTTGTGGCCGTGACGGATGTGATCCAAGTACAGTCATCAGAACCGTCATCGATGGATTCTGCGAAAATGTTGCGAATGTTTGAGGCAAGTCACCAGGGAATTCGCATCCATCAACTGTTTGAAAGTTTGAAATACAATCCACAGATGAAGATCGATGAAGATTTAATGCCAGCCTATCAGTTTTTACAAAAATGGGAAAATGGCCAAATGTTGAAATGGATACAGATTGGAAATGTCGAATGGGGATTTACTTGTCTTTTGCAGGATCAAATTGTTCAGGGACAAATTGATATGTGGGTACGAACAGAACAGAACGATGTTTGGATTGTTGACTATAAGACAGGATCCAGTCATTTTGCACAGAAGGCCTTTGAACAATTGCGAATTTATCAACAAGCTTTGCAGAAGCTGGGTCAGTTGAAATCTGTTCGACATGTGATCTGTGCTGTGGTTTTTCCATGGGAAGAAAAAGTTCTGACCCGACAGGAGCAATGTGGTGAGTGAGATACGAATTTTTTGTGATGGTGCATGTTCAGGAAACCCTGGTCCTGGGGCTTGGGCTTGCATTGTTTGGGATGTTAAAAAGGGTTCTGTGATAGAAGACGCAGATTTTGATTCACAGACCACGAACAACAAAATGGAAATGACGGCTTGCTTAAGGGCCCTTTCTCAAGTTCCATCTCATGCTGAAAAAGTGATGGTTTATTCTGATTCCACTTATGTGCTTCGTGGGATCACCCAATGGATTCATGGATGGAAACGTCGTGGTTGGTTAACGGCAGAGGGGCAGCCTGTTTCCAATCAAGAATTGTGGCAAGCCTTAGATTCATGTGTGAATCAAATTCGCCGAAAATCCATTCCTATCGAATGGCATTATGTTCGAGGTCATGCCGATATTCCGGGAAATGAGCGCTGTGATCAATTGGCGGTGGCTTTAACGCAAAGAATGTCGGTGGATCTGTTTCACGGGGATTATTCGGATTACTCTGTGGATCTTTTGAAATTACCTTCGGATACAAGTTTGCCTCCCATGAAATCCAAAACAGCCGGCAGTTCTGGGAAGTCCATCTATGTCAGTCAAGTGGCAGGACAAATTCAACAACATGACTCTTGGTCCGAATGCGAAGCCAGGGTTAAGGGTGTCTCTGGCGCAAAATTTAAGAAAGTCAAAGATGAGGAAGAAATGGCGGCAGTGATCCGTCAATGGAGTTCCTTGAAATAATTTTTGGAGTTTTTACTCCAAGAATTATTACGCAGGATTTCCTGACAGAAACCTGACAATACATTTTCTTGCCTGTGGAATTTAATTTCTTGCAAGCAAAAATTATTTTGCTGAAGATAAACACACAAAAGTCATGGGGGGATTATGATTCGCAGTTTCTTGTTTGCAGGAATTCTGAGTGCAGGACTTTCACAGGCAGCAATGATCAACGGAGCTGGAAGTACTTTTGCAGAGCCTATTTATTCGAAATGGTTTTCTGAATACTCAAAAGACAACAAGGGAAGCACATTTAACTATCAAGGAATTGGAAGTGGTGGAGGCATTCGACAGTTGATTGCTGGGACGGTGGATTTTGCAGGGACGGATGCTCCATTAACAAAAGAAGAATCAGATCAAGCCAAAAAAGAAGTTTTGCATGTTCCTGTTGCTTTGGGGGCGGTTGTCGTCAGTTACAATCTTCCACTTTCAGAACCTTTGCAGTTAACTGGTCCTGTGGTTGCAGATATTTTTTCGGGGAAGATCACAAAATGGAATGCTTCACAGATTCAGGAATTAAATAAAAACATCAAGTTGCCGGATCAGGCTATTGCTGTGGCAACTCGTTCTGATGGTAGCGGCACAACGGCTGTCTTTACTGATTATTTATCGAAGGTTTCCACGGATTGGCTAAATAAAGCAGGAAAATCCGTCAAGTGGTTTCCTGGAAGTTTAGGAGCCAAAGGAAATGCTGGCGTTGCGGGTCTGATTAAGCAAGCTCCTGGTACCATCGGTTATATCGAGTTGGTCTATGCATTAGAAAACAAGCTTCCATTTGCATTGATCAAAAACAAGTCAGGTCAATTTGTGAAAGCGGATTTGTCTTCGGTGACAGCTGCTGCCAGTGGAATTTCGAAGGATATGTTGAAGGCTGAATACAAGCTTTCGATCACAGATTCTACAATGAAGGGCGCTTATCCGATATCTTCCTTTACTTGGATGCTAGTTTTCAAAGAGATGGGAAAAGAGAAGGGAATGGATATTGTGAAGTTTGCAAAATGGACAATGTCTGATTCTGCCCAGAAGAAAGCCAAAGAAATTAATTATGCAGAAGTTCCAGCGGATGTACGTAAAGAAGTGTTAAAATCTTTGGAACAAGTGAAGGTTCAATAATCGAAATGAGTTTTTGGCAACGCTTAGGTTTTTATCGTGCACGCAACGAAGTCAGAAGATCTGACTTCGTTTTTTATTTTCTTCTTCGTTGTGTTAGTTTTTTGGTTGTGGGTTTATTTATTGCCTTCGGTATTTTTCTTTATCAAAAATCTGACTTGGCATTGCAAAAATTTGGTTGGAAATTTTTTATTGAAAAAAATTGGGACCCTCAAGCTCAAGAATTCGGTGCTTTGCCCTTTATCTATGGAACTTTATTAACTTCATTTTTAGCTTTGATTGTGGCTTTGCCTATTTCGATGGGATCAGCCTTGTATTTGACGGAAGTGGCTCCACAAAAATTAAGAAGTCCTATGGGATTTTTAATCGAGATGCTGGCAGCCATCCCCAGCGTTGTTTATGGTTTATGGGGAATTTTTGTTTTAGCTCCATGGATGCGTGAAACCATTCAACCTTTTTTGGGAAAGAATTTGGGATTTCTTCCTTTTTTTCAAGGGCCACCTTTTGGAATTGGAATTTTGACAGCCGCTTTGATTTTAGCCATGATGATTTTGCCTACGATGACTGCGATGATCCGTGAAGTTTTTAAAGCTGTTCCATCTATTTTGCGGGAAGGAGCCCTGTCTTTAGGCGCAACTCGTTGGGAGAGTATGCGAATGGCTGTTTTGACAACGGCAAAGCCAGGAATTCTAGGCGCAGTTGTTTTAGGTCTGGGGCGCGCCATGGGTGAAACAATGGCCGTGACGATGGTGATTGGAAATCGTGCTGATATGCCAATCTCTGTTTTTGGGGCAGGAGCAACAATGTCTTCGGTCATTGCGAATGAATACACAGATGCAACTTCAGAC
>CAZFSX010000183.1:0-5722 GCA_964522115.1 uncultured Pseudobdellovibrionaceae bacterium
CCTGATACTTCCATCCAAACATTTCAGCCCAAGATTGAAAATGCAACTGATGCTGATTCAAAAAAATTTCTTTCTTAAACATCCGTTGGAAAATTTGCCCACCACCATTATTCATGACACAAATCGAAGCCCCAGGTAAGGCCCTTCCTTGACGAAAGGGACTTGCACTCCACAAGGCTTGCAAGTCATACATCGCGGTCAGATCTCCAAAAAAACCTAAAGAATGATCTTCTGAACTCTGCCATCCCAGAAAGGTCGAGACCTGCCCATCAATTCCATTCGCACCACGATTTCCTAAGCAATCGCTCCATTCCGAATTTCGAGTGGCTGCCAAATCCCATTCTCGAATGGGCAAACTATTTCCTAAATACAATCTCTGAGCACCACGAACTTGAGACAAGCGACGGACCCAACCCGGCTCTGACAGAGGATACTTTTCTAGTAAAGATTGAATTTGATGAAAGGCCTGAAGTCCTTCTTTGACCAAACTTGTTTGCCAAGACAAATACTCCGGATCCTGATGGAAAAAACAATTGCCTAAATCCAATGGAAGCGACGACATTGAAAAAACGTGAGAAGATCGACTCAGCCCTGACCACACGGATTGACTCCAAGAAAACACAGGCAAGTGTTTCAACTTATCCTCAAGGTCCCTCCATAATCGAACAGTGGGAATATCCCCCACACGCAGAAGACTACGAAACTTTCCTTGATAGGCTTGCATAGCCAACCAACGATCGGAACCTTTCAGCTCCCATGCTTCCAATTCAGGATGACCACGAAGGCCAGACAAGGTTTCCAAGTACACACAGGCCCCTGTCTTCTTCAGCCACTGCAAAACCAAGGGGCGATGTTCAGGTCGTAAGCCTCCAACAATAACCAAAGGTCGAGATAAATTCTGTGCCATTTCCTGCGACCACGAAGAAAATTTCTTTTCCAGACTTTCACGTTTTTCAGAAAAGTTTTGAATCTCAGCGACAGAATACTTCCTACTTGTGGCAGGGCGATCCACCAAGGGTTCTTCAAAACAAATATTCACATGCCATGGCAATTGTCCTGACCATGCAGTAAATTCCTGACGCAAGTTTTGAAGATCTTCAAGGCTTGCAATATCTGAGGTGCGTTCACAGTACGAGGAAAAAATTCCAAGATGTTCAATGCTTTGAGGAGCCGCCGTCCCACGAAATCTTCGAGGGCGATCCGCTGTCATCCAAATCAAAGGCACTTCAGAATAAAAGGCTTCGACACTTGCAGAAAGCAATTCTGAAACAGCTGTTCCTGACGTTGTCATCACTGCGACAGGCCTTCCCTTTTTTCGGGCCAAACCTAAAGCGTAAAAACCTGCAGATCTTTCATCAAAAAAACTTTCAATATGAAAACCATCACTGGCATCTAAAGCCATCAGCAAGGGACTGTTTCTTGCTCCCGGGCAAATCAAAATATCTTCGCAGCCCCAACTGGCCAATGTTTCTAACAAAGCTTCTGACAAATCGATATTCATAGAAGACCCAGAAGTTTTTTCACAGATTGACGTTTCAAAGAAAGCTCATCCCATTCTTTTTCAAAACGACTTTGGCGAACAACCCCACAACCGGATCCAATCCATGTTTTATCTTGATGCCACTGAATATTTCGAATCGCGACCAAACATGTGGACTGATCCTGGGTATGAAATAACAAAGGAGCCCCAAAATATTTTCGAGATCTCTCTGTCGGTAAATTCTGCATCCACTGATACCCTTGCTGCCGAGGATAAACTCCCAAGGCTGGAGTCGGGTGCAGGCGTTGAATCAAATTCTCATCAGACATGGGCTGATTCAATTGAACATCCATCCATGTTTGCAAATGATAAAGATGAGGTAACTCCAAAATCTGCGTGGAGCCAACTTGAATATCCCCATAAAGCTTCAACACCTGAGCAATGTCCTGAACGACAACCTCATGCTCATGCATTTCCTTTTCATCCGTCAAAAGATCTTGGGTGTTCACAGCTGCAGTTTTTGGATAGGTGCCAGCTAAGGCCATCGTGCGAACACTCTGCCCACGACGTTGAAATAAAAGTTCAGGAGTGGCTCCCAAAATTCCATGATGTTGATTCCAAAATCCGTAAATGTACAAAGCGGAAGAATTCTGCTTCAGTAGATTCCATAACCAAAATGCAATGTCTCCAGGACCTGGAACCTGAGAACAAGTTTCATAAACCGTTGGAACTGCTTTCTGAATTTCTTGTCCTGCAATTCGTTTTTGAATGGATTGAAAACTACTTTGAAACTCTTCAGCCACAGGCCCTTCAAATTCTTCCGCTTGAATGTACCTGGGAAATAACTCCATCTGTTCTTTCAAAAATGGAAGAAAATCAGACAAAGAAACTTCTTCACTCCAACTAGGAATCATTTTCAAACTTTGATCACCATAAAACTCATGCAACAATAAGTGATCTGAACAAGGTAGGGATGCGGCCTCATGAAAGGGCCCCATCATCAAGAGCACGCGATCGGGGGCTTGGCGCAGGATAGCTCCTTCCAATAAAAAGTTTGAACTTAGATTCTGCATCATGTTAGTGTGCCCCGTTTTTCCAATTTTTCATTCATAATATGGAAGCCGAAGCGATGCAAACAAACAAACAAAACTTAGCTCAGGATTTCAAAATCATTGCCGGTCCCTGCTCGATCGAAAGCTATGAGCAATTCCTTTCCACAGCTCTGCATGTCCAATCGGAAGGTGCTTCTCTTTTGCGTGGCGGCATTTGGAAAATGAGAACCAGCCCCAAATCCTTTCAGGGGCTGGGAGAGCAGGGATTTGAAATTGCTCAGGCCGTTTGTAAAGAAACGGGACTTGGTTTGGTCACAGAGATCACAGATCCTCGGCACCTGGAAAGTATGGAGCCTTGGACGGCTGTCTTTCAAGTGGGCGCTCGAAATATGTACAACTATGCTCTACTGAAGGAGCTTGGTCGCACGCGCAAACCCGTTCTTTTGAAACGGGCTTTTTCTGCCTACGTGGATGAGTGGCTGAAATCAGCCGAGTATATTTTACAGGGTGGCAATGACCAGGTTTGGCTCTGCGAACGAGGCATTCGCAGCTTTGAACCCTCGTCCAGAAACACCCTGGATTTGAACACCGTCGCTTATTTGAAAAAAACCACCGATTTCCCTGTCTTTGTGGATCCTTCCCACGCTGTCGGTCGCAGAGATCTTGTACCACCTTTGGCTTGGGCCTCCACCGCTGCCGGAGCCGATGGCCTTTTGATTGAAGTCCACCCTGATCCTGAAAAAGCTCTATCGGATGGACCACAATCTTTGAATTTTCAGCAATTCTCTGAGATGATGGACCCATTACGTAAGATTTTGGATTTGCGAAATCCGACTGGCGCCATCAAACCAGTTGCGACAAAGCCACAGCCCTCTATCTTACCCGAGATCAATCACTAAGGAGTCCTCGATGTCAGAACACTCTCCACAACCTGAAAAAATTCGATCTATGTTTGGGCAAGTCGCTTCGAAGTACGATCAAGCGAATTCCGTGCTTTCTTTGGGGATTCATCACTTATGGAGAAAGCAATTGGTTCAAGACAGTGAAGCCACCTGGGGTGATGATGTTTTAGACTGCGCCACTGGAACCGGTGATCTTGCCATTGCTTTCAAAAAAATGGTCGGAGAAGAAGGACGTGTCGTAGGAACTGACTTTTGTGAAGAGATGCTTTCCTTTGCTCCTGAAAAGGCACGCAAACAAGAATTGGAAATTCAATTCGAAAAAGCCGATGTGATGAATTTGCAATACGAAGACAATAGTTTTGATATTTGCAGTATTTCCTTTGGAATTCGAAATGTGGCAGATCCCGTGAAAGCCTTGAAAGAAATGGCTCGTGTGGTCCGCCCTGGTGGTCGCGTGATGATTCTGGAGTTTGGCCAAGCTGAAACTCCGTTATTTGCGCCCTTGTTTAATTTTTATTCTCAGAAAATTTTACCAGCTCTGGGTGGTTGGATCACAGGTCAAAAAGAAGCCTACCAATACCTTCAAGAATCTTCGGCACAATTTCCTTGCCGCGAAGAATTTATCAAAATGATGAAGGACACAGGATTATTCCAACAAAGCACTTACCGTACCCTAACCGGCGGAGTCGCTTATATCTATCGTGGAGTCAAAAAGTAGTCGTAGGCCACTTATAAAAAAGATAAGTGGCCAAATCTTTTAGTTTCTAACTGTAAACATCTGACCGCACATCATAGGAGCTTCTGTTTCCAAGGAATCTCGAAATGGTGTGCTTAAGGGATATGTTTTTCCAGTTGCTTTATTTGTGACAGAGATTTTTTCAGTTCCAGGATCCACATCAAAGAATAAAGTCTGACCTGCTTCAGGTCGAACCTGCCGACGGGCCTCCATCACCAATTTCGTCAATAAGGCTTCTGTGTTCAAAACAACAGGACGATTTCCCATTCCAAGCACAAAATAGGATTTTGTTAAAATCTTTTCAAAAGCATTTGAGACTTCTATTTTCACTTTTAATTTTTTGCGAATTGCTTCTGCATAAGTAGGCAAGGTAGCTGATTCCACAACATCTGTGGCAAATTCCTCATTCACCTGATTAGCCAAAGTCCATCGATGAACCCGTGCAAAAACTTCTGGTCCAAGACCACTTTCTTCTTGAGTAAAAACTTGAAGAAAAGTGTCTTGAATTTTCTCCGAACTAAATTGTCGGCTGCGCTCTTTACTTTCTTCTAAGCTCAACTTCGATAATTCTGGTGGATAAATAATAGCATCAATTTTGTTTGAAGCAAAAACAACCAGATGCCCATTCAATCTGCGAGTGATTCCATCTCCACCTTGATCTTTGCCTTGATCTAAAAATTGCATCGTTCTCAAAGGATAATCAGGATGAGCTTTTTCAAATTCATCGACAAAAACAACTCCACCAAACTTTCCACGACCTGGATCATCCAAATAATCCATAAAACGCCCCGAGGACTTACTTTGAGTATCAACACCTTTAGGAGTTCCAAACTCTGTTCCTAATGCAAATCCTCCCGTTTTCATTGTTCCACCGTTGACATAATGAAGTGCACTTGTTGACTTAAACATAAAGATTACCAACCACTTCACAACTTCTGTTTTCCCAGATCCCGAAGGTCCTGCAATCACAATGGAACGAACACCCTTACCTGAAATATCCAATAATAAATTCATAACTTCATCTACCAAATCATCAATCATGCGCTCTTGATGAAGTACTTTGGAGTTTAAAAATGTCCGCATATCATTTTCATACTTATCCCATGCATCGATATCTAAAGGATCCACAGGACGACCCAATTTTTGACTCATGTATTTATAGACCATATCCATGGAAATAATTTTGCGATCGTTTTTCTTGCGTTCTGCAAGATCGATGGCAATGTCTTCAGCTAAGGTTAAAGAAGCATCCACCAACGATTTATCTGGAAAAAGTTTGATTGCATTTTCAATTAAAACTTCCAAGGCATCTTCTGGAAATTGAAAACCATATTCCTTTTCAATCCATGGAATTTTTGACCCTTGAAGAATTTTCATCACAACTTCTTCAGATTCTTCACTGACACCAATTTCATTGATTCGACGTAAAAAGGCCGGATTGTTTTTTAAAGAAGCTCGCAGCTCTGTACCTGTCGATCCACCGATCAAACGGATTGGACGCTCCGAACTGTCCATATATGTTTTCAAGGCCTCTTGCTGATGAGGACTGAGC
>CAZFSX010000184.1:0-5653 GCA_964522115.1 uncultured Pseudobdellovibrionaceae bacterium
TCATTGCCCTCGGCATTCAGGGTTGTTAACCTTGGCCCCATGAACACTTTTCATTTCTCATCATTGATTTCTTTTTTACCTGCCCTCTTGGGCGCAATGACTGTTTTGCAGGCTGGTTTGAATAAAAAAATTGGACAAGAGTGGGGACTTCCTGCTGCCGCTTGGTTGAATGCCGCTGTCGTACTTCTGGCATGTTGCTTGATCCTTTTACTGGCCTTTGTCACCAAGTCTGAACAATGGCACTTTCAATTTCGTTTAGAAAGTTTTTCTTGGTGGTACTTGGTTCCAGGTCTTTGTGGACTTGCTCTGATTTTCGGCGGACCCTACTCCATGCAAAAATGGGGAGCCACACATACCTTCATTCTTTTTATTTCAGCACAGCTGTTATCAAGTCTTCTCTGGGATCTAAAAGTTGAAAACCGAGAAATTTCTCTGACACGCTACCTTGGAATAGCCATCACATGGATCGGCGCTTTGATCACCCTATGGAAGAAGTAAAATCATCCTCATCTACGACAACAGATCATGTTTCTAGAATGGCGGTGTTGCAGTCCTTTTCGGAACTTGGGATCGGCTCTGTGGCCCATGCCCTGCAATTGCCTTTGGTTGGTCAAATTTTGAGTCTGAACCAGATTGCCATTTTAACTTGGACTTGTAAGCTGAGTGAAAATCGAAAAAGTTCCATGTCCGCATGCATGGCTGTCGCCTGTATCACTTCGCTTTTGAAGAGTCTTGCTCCTGTTGGAAAAAAATTGACCCCGATGCTGGCCATCTCTGTTCAGGGGCTTTTGTACTGTGTTGGACTTTTTCTACTGGGACGCAATTTCTTGGGAGTGATCCTTGGCGCAGCCTTGAGTTCTGTCTGGAGCTTTGCTCAACCTATCTTGTTTGCCTATTTTATTTTTGGAAACACTTTGTATTTTGGAGCTGAAAAAATCTGGAAAGATTTCAGCCAAGCCTTTTCTCTTCCAAAAGAAATGATTCTTTGGATACTTCTTGGATTTGTTTTGATCAAAGTTGTTCTTTCCATTCTTCTTTCTGCTTATCTTTGGAAATCTTCATGGGGCTTACTTGCAAAGTATCAAAACTCTGTGGAAAATCTTCGCCAAAAAACAGCCCATCACATCAAACCCCTGAGGGCACAATCCCATCACCCTGCTTGGAAACAAGCTCTTCTGGATCTGTGGACGCCATGGTTTGTCTTTTCATTTCTTCTGACCGTTTTATTTTTAGCTTTTTCTCAACACGAAAAAGGCCCAGAAATTTGGATCTATCTTCTTCGTCCACTGGCTTTCGGATGGCTTGGATTTTGGTTGCTACGGAGTTTGCCAAACTCCTTCTACCAATGGGTTGAAAAACGTTTCCCAGGCTTGGAACAAGCTCGAAAGCAAATTCAGCGACAGAATTCCAAGTAAATACCAGGTGTATTTATAACTGGCAAAAAGACTATGGAACTTAACCCCGAACCTGCAAAAGCTGGGCGATAATGCTGATGGAGATTTCTTCGGGAGAATTATTGCCTAAATCTAAGCCCATGGGGCAATGAAGTTTGGAAATGCGAGTGGCGGCCTCTTCTGCGGAAAGGCCGCGGGCTTCCAAGGACTGCTGTAGATCCATGCGGATTTTTTTGGACTTTAAAGGACTTCCTAAAACTCCCACATAAACGGCACACGGATGATGAAATAAAATTTCTGTCAACACGGGTAAATCGGTTCCGTGTCCTTGAGTCATCAAAACAAAATATTTTTGCGAAGATAAACTGTGAACCAAGAACGACAGATCCTTCTCTGAATCCTTTCGCAACACAGATTTCAAACGCGCATGGACTGGCAATTTTTCCATCCATTCCGGCCGTTCATCGATGCAGGTCAATCCCACCTGAAGCTTCAACATGGCTCGCACCAAGGCTTGAGCCACATGGCCAGCTCCAAAAATACAGACTTGCCACAGCAAAGATCTTTGTTTTTCAAACAAATAAGAAGCCTCTCCACCGCAAGACATTCCAATGTCTTTTTGCAAATTCCAAGTATGAATCTTCAGAATTTCATCCCCCTGAAGCATCAAAGTCGCCTCAGCAAGACAGCGAGCTTCGACCTTCCCACCACCGACAGTTCCAAAATACAGTCCCTGATCTGTCACAATCATCTTTGCTCCAGGATCCTGAGGAGCATGCCCACGATGATTCAACATCGTCACCACGACAAAGGGAATCGCTTGACGCTCCAGCAATGCCGCAGCTTCATAGAAAGAAGTGGGCTGTTCCATCTTTTTTAAATTTTCATCGGACATGGGTTTCTCCGCCAGGGAATATATTTCATTTATTTATTTGAAAACTGATCTGGATACAAGACTTTCAAAATTTGCTCCTGAGTTGCGGGAATCGGTAAAGATGGATACGCCTTCACCGCCGGCTTCAATGCATCTTGAATTGCTGTCCAAACACTTAAAGCCAACAACAGCGGTGGTTCTCCCACAGCTTTCGTTCCGCGCACATTGTGGATGTTTCCCTCATTCTGAAAAAGTTCGATATGAAACTTTCTGGGCATATCCTGAATGCTAGGAATTTTATAAGTACTGGGCGAGTGGGATAATAATTTTCCCTGAGCAGAGTACACTAAGTTTTCCGTGGTCACCCATCCCATCCCCTGAATGAAGGCACCGCAAACTTGACCTAAATCCAATTCCTTCATCACAGGACGACCCAAGTCCATTAAAATTTGCACATCCTGAACTTTCACTTCGCCCGTATGTTTATTCACAGACACTTCTGATACGGCTGCCCCTTGAGTGTAGTACATAAAGGCCTGCCCCACTCCCGTCAGTTTGTTAAAATGCAAATGAGGAATACGGTAATGAGCATAATCCGACAAAGAAACTCGGTTCAAATAAGCTTCATTGGTAACATCTGAAAACTTCAAACGGCGCGAAGGATTTGATTTCAAAAAAACTTCTCCGCCTTGAAAAATAACTCCCAAATACTCAGCGGCACTGCTGGCCGAGGCATCTGCATTGGCATCGTCACCATACTGAAGTTGACGATACACTTCGGGATCGATCTGAATTTCTTCTTCTGTTCCAAGACCTGCCGTCACTCGGGCCCATCTTTCCGTCGGCAATTGAAATAAAACTTTTGCTACCTGACTCAATCGTGCCTTGATTTTTCGTGCCGCTAAGATGGCTGCGCCCCCATTCAAATCCGTCCCGCTGGAGGCCGCTGTCGGCGATGTATTGGCATTTTTTTCTGTCGAGGTGGGCATCATACGCACACAGGACATCTTCAACCCCAACTCACTGGCCACCAAATTCGCGATACGAGCATTCACTCCTTGCCCCATCTCGGTGGCACCTGTCGAAACTTGAACACTGCCATCTCGATGGACGATGACCAAAGCATTTCCCTGATTCAAAAATCGAGTCGTGAATGAAATTCCAAACTTCACAGGAGTCAAAGATAATCCACGGTAACAAGCATCTTCTTGATAGGATTTTGAGGAAAGTATTTTTTGATTATGCTGCCGAATCTGGGCCCGTCGTCGATAATAATCTGAACTTTCCGATAAATTTTTTAAAATTTCAGGCAGGCAATTGTTCTCAACTTTTTGCCCATAATGTGTGATATCTCTTCCCCCTTCGGAGGTATAAACATTCTTTTGACGAATAGATAAGGGATCCACATCCAACCCACGTTGTTGTAAAAAAAAGGAAATCTGCTCGATGATCTTTTCGATGGTTGCCACACCCTTCGGGCCACCGAAGCCACGAAAAGCAGTATGGGGATGCTGATGCACCTTGCACACACGTCCCTTCACTCGCAGATGAGGAATGTAATAAGCATTGTCTAAATGCAACTTTGCGCGCTCCATGATCGATGTCGAAAGGTCGGCAAAAGCTCCACCATTGGAATAGAACATGGCATCCAATGCCAAAATCTGACCATCTTTTTGAAAACCAACTTTGTAATGATTTTGAAAGGGATTTCTTTTTCCCGTGATCAACATGTCATCGTCTTTACTTAAAATCAGCCGTGCAGGTCGTCCCGTTTTTTGAGCCACCAAAGCGACAAAGGCTGCAATCGGTGCAGCTTGAGATTCTTTCCCACCGAAACCACCCCCCATGCGCTTCACAACAACCACAACATCTTTCGATTCCAAACCCAGGGCATGACAAATAACATGCTGAACCTCTGTTGGATGCTGAGATGAAGAGTGAATTTCCAGCTGGCCTTGCTCTTTGGGGTAAGCAATGCAGGCCTGACTTTCTAAATAAAAATGATCAGCGCCTTGAATGACGATTTGATCCTGGAATGTGAAATCACATTGATCCCAGGCTTGATCCACCTGACCTCGTTCAATCTTACGTTCAAATCCCAAAAAACTTTGGGACTGAATCGCCTGATCAATACTGAGAATGGCAGGAAGAACTTGAAATTGAATATGAACTTTTTTCTTAGCAAGCTTCAACGCCTCTTTGCTTTCTGCAGCGATCAAAGCAATCGGTTCCCCTACAAAGGAAACCACTTTTTCCGCCAATACCGGTTGATCCTGAAAAATAGTTCCCCATAAGTTGTGATGCAAATCTTTGGCTGTGAAAATGCCGACAACACCTTCCACTTGCAAGGCCTGTGAAAAATCCATATCTAGAATTTCCGCATGAGCATGCGGGCTGTACACAATTGCCACATGAAGTTCGCCTGCTAACAAGGGACGATCGTCCACGAATTCACTTAAACCCTGCACGTGCGTCCATGCTGAATCGTGATGTTTCATTGCGAGTCTCCTTGTAAAATCTCATGATGAATTTGAGTTAAAAGATTTTTCACCAGCAAACGACGAAAATCTGCACTGCCACGCAAATCTGAAATCGGCTGGATCTCGGCTTGAACCAAATTCACAAGTTCAGGAAGAAGGTGTTCATCCCAAGACCGCCCCAGCAAGGATTTTTCTGTTTTGATTAAACGTAAGGGTGTGGCCGCAACTCCACCCATGGAAATTTTTAAATCCTGAATATTCTGACCTTGACGTTGCAAACGTATTCCAAGATTCACGCAGGCAATATCTAAATCCTTGCGCTGGGAACTTTTGCGAAGACGCAGCCAATCTGTCGATGCCGGAAGATCAAAACTGATCCCCGTGATCATTTCGCCAGGACGTAAAGCTGTCTGACGGTAGGATTGGTAAAAATTCTCCAGAGGAATATCCCGATCAGCATGATGACCAGCCACATGCAAAACTGCGTTGGCAATCATCATAAAGGCAGGAGTGTCTGCAATCGGTGAAGCATTCGCAATATTTCCAACTAAGGTTGCAGCATTTTTAATCTGTGGTGATGCAAAAATGTCTAAAAAACGACTGAACTCAGGCACTCGCGCTTCGGTGCAACGGCGAAGCTCGGACAATGTTACCCTTGCTCCGACAGACATCCGAGATCCCAAATGGCTGTTGACTGTTCGCACTTGATACAGATCTGAAACTAAATAAAGACTGAGCCAATGGGTGGGTTCCATTTTTTCTTTGTTCACTAAAACACCAAAGTCTGTTCCTGCTGCTACAATTTTCACATCTGGGTATTGATGCAAATAACTTTTGGCTTCCGTTAAAGTTCGAGGAGCAAAATAGATCCATCCTGGACTTGTCTGCGAAGATTGAATCAAGAT
>CAZFSX010000185.1:0-5638 GCA_964522115.1 uncultured Pseudobdellovibrionaceae bacterium
CTTTGCAAGCCCATGGAACCTATGCTGTGATTTCTGCGGTTTCTTCCAGAAAAGTTGGTCAAGATACAGCATGGCAGGATCAAAACCAGTGGGAGTTTTTTGCGCCCCAGTGGGTATCGACCATTCAGCTTCCACAACACCCTGGTTGGCAACTTCCAACAGGACCTCTTCGCTTGGAAGTATCCTATTTGGCGGGTCGTGATGCGAAGCGAGTTGATTTAGGGCTGGCTCTTCTTGAGAATGCTAGCCATGTCACTAAAACATTTTTGGATTTTCATCAGTAGCGTTCTTCTTCTTGGCGGTTGTGCAAATACAAAGGCTTATCTTAAAAAACCCACCACCGCCGATCCTAGTTATACCAAAATATACAACTTCCCCTATGATCAAGTTTGGAGAGCCGCCCAACTGAGTCTTCGCTACCCGCTTTCCATCAACAATATGGATGCAGGTAAAATGGAGACAGACTACGTGCGTGCTGTCGAAGGTTATCAGGGTCCAACTCCCTCGACCATTCCCATAAAAAATGGAACTCGCTACAAAATATTGGTGACGATGTTAAAAGGAAAAATCGCAGACAAGGATTCCGTTCGTGTCACCGTTATTAAAAAAATCGAAGATCAAAAAGATTTTTTTTCAGAACCAAGCTCGGTTCCCACAGATGGAATCGAAGAAAAAATTTTACTTTATCGCATCGACCGAGAACTCAGCATTGATGATATTCTGAAGAAAAATGCCAATGCGGCCAGTGCCCACGGAAGTTAAAGCTTCAGAGTCTCATTTTTTTGAGCCCACTGAATCCACAAGCGACGGTTCTCTTTCAGACTGGAATCTGCCGATTGAACAATTCCCGTCATTTTTTCAAGAGCTGAAATTGCTCTTTGCTGCAGATTTTCTTCTGGCTCACTGAGCATTTGGACGAATTTCTTTCGTTCTTTTTGTTCTGGATGCAAAATGAGAAACTCTGCGATCTGATCCCGAATCCAAAGGCTTTGACCATTGCGAAAATTGCCTGGTCGATAAAATTCTTTCCACAAATCTTCGCGTAAATCCTGACGATTCAGGCGTGATGCCACATCCACAGCCGCGGATCGTACGATCAAAGCTTTATCCTGAAGTAAATCTTTCACTAAAAGGGCCGCTTTATCTGCTCCCATTTTTTCTGCTGCAACAACACTGGCATTGCGAACATCCCAACGAGCATCTTTTGCAGATTTGCGAATTTGATTCCAGGCCTGATCAGAACCAAGCTCTGCCATTTTTTGCAAAGCCTGCCAGCGCTGTTCGATGGTACTTTTCTTCTGATCCAGCTGATTTTTTAAGGATTGAAAACTCTGTGCATCTGGCAGGGCGGCCCAGCTGGAAATGGCAGAAATCAAAGTGACACAAAAGATTTTTTGAATCATGAGTTTGTCCCTTCCTTTTTCACGAACTCTTCAAAGTCCCCCATCAATTTTTCTTCTTCAGCGTGGGGACCTTCGAATTCGCTGGCTTCTGCCAAAAGTTTATCGGCATCCAGGGCGGCTTCCAAAGCATTCAGCGTGGCTTCCGATTCTTCAGGGATAGCATCGGCCTCGCTCATCATTTTATCGATATCCATCTGCCCCATCACGGCGGAATCGCTTTCCGTGGACGATTCTGCTTCTGCCGCAGAAACCGAAACAGATTCTTCCGCAGCAGGACTTTCTGTACTAACTTCAGCCACTACGGGGGATGGTTCTGAAGGTTGATCTGCTACAGCAAGAGGTTCCGACGAAACTGGAGCTGCAGATGGAGCCTCGGCTGAAGTTTTCTTCTGAGCTTCAACCGCGCGGGCAAACTCTGCCATGATATCATCATCAATAATGTCTCCAGAAGCTGGTTCTGGAGCTGGGGCCGGAGCTGCAGAGGCCGCTGGCGCAGCATTCACAGACTCAGCTTGTTGTATCACAGGATCTACTGCTGGCGCAGACGACGCCGATGGTGCCGCAACTGCAACAGAACCACCGCCCTGCCGAACAGATTCTAGTTCTTTCTTTAGTCGAACATTTTCTTCTTTGAAATGACTTAAATCGGCGATGTCCTCGCTGATGATTTCGTACTCGGCCAATTTATTTTGAAGTTCTTTGATTTGACCATCTAATTTCTTACGTTCGTCCACATCCAACCCTGCACCTGCATTGGCCGTGGAGTCATTTAAACGAGCTTCTTTTTCAACAAGCTCTTTCTTCAATTGTTCAACTTGGGCTTTGAGTTGTTCTTGAGCAGCCTGAGCCTGCGCTAGGACAGCAGGATCAGCTCCAGATTCTGATTTTTGCTCTAAAAGTTTTTTCAGAGTTTCTTCCAGTTGTCCTAGGTCTCCCCCAACACTTTCTGCACCCGAGGAAAAAAGAGCGCGGAATCCGACGTACAAGGTAATAACAACCACAAGAATCAAGAGTGATTCAATGATCAGATTCTGATGCCGAAAATAAAATTCAAAGAAAGATCCCATGGACATGAAAATATTGTCTATGATGCCAATTGTTAGGTCAAGAATGGCAAACTTCTGAAGCTTCAACTGGACCTTCCAGAAATTTCCACCTACACTTTAAAATATGTATGACTTAGGTCTAATGAATGGAACATGTTGGATTTTTCATCAAGGCAGTCTTCGACCCTTTGAGACTCATCTTTATATAAAAGAGGGAAAAATTGCGACGATTTCGCAGCAAGATCTTCCTGCAAAGTCCTCTGTTTCTGTTCACGGGTTACAAGTTTTTCCTGGAGTGATTGATTCCCAAGTCCATTTTCGAGATCCAGGAATGCCTGATAAAGAAGATCTTTCCTCTGGAAGTCGAGCCGCAGCCTTTGGCGGAGTAACTTCCTTTTTTGATATGCCCAACACTTCGCCGGCAACCACAACAGAAGAATTATTTCTTCAAAAAATTCATCTAGGAGAAACTAAATCCTGGGTTGATTTTGGATTTTATATAGGCGCATCCTGTGAAAATCTGGACCAACTGCCAGTGCTTGAAAAACTACCTGGCTGTGCCGGAATAAAAATTTTTCTTGGCAGCTCCACAGGATCTTTACTGATCGATGATGACACCAATTTGGAAAAAATATTTCAAAACACTCATGGACTTCTGATTTTTCATAGCGAAGATGAACAAAGACTGAAACAACGAAAACACCTTGCGATAGATTCTTCAGATGTTCACCAACATCCCCATTGGCGTGACCCACTAACAGCTTTGATAAGTACACAAAAAATCATTCGTCTGGCGGAAAAATTTCAACGTCAAATTCATATCCTACATATATCGACAGCCGAAGAAGTTGATTTTTTAAAAGATAAAAAACGATGGTGCACCACCGAGGTTTTACCACAGCATCTGACTCTATTTGCACCAGACTGTTATGATCGATTAGGCACCTTGGCCCAACAGAACCCACCCCTTCGTGAACTTCACCATCAGCAAGCTTTATGGCAGGCCGTCCTTGATGGAACGATTGATATTATGGGATCGGATCATGCTCCACATACTCTTTTGGAAAAAGCAAAAACCTACCCAAATAGTCCATCTGGAATGCCTGGGGTACAGACCATGGTTCCCCTAATGTTGAACTTCATCAATCAAGGAAAAATATCGCTTCCTCATTGGTTAAATATGGTCACAGAAATGCCAAGGAAAACATTTCGATGTTTCACAAAAGGTCGCATTGAAGTGGGATTAGATGCAGATTTTACTATTGTGGACTTAAAAAAAGAAATGATCCTTGAAAATTCATGGATTCAAAGTCGATGTGGGTGGACTGCTTTTGACGGAATGAAAGTTCAGGGAACAGTTCATTCGACCTATGTACGAGGGCAAGCCCTGCTTCAGGAGTCTGCTTGGGTTGCTGGCCCCTCACCACGTGGACAAAAAGTTTCATTTTTCCTAAGCTGAAATAATTTGTTTGGGTTGGATTTGAACCACTTGCTTCTTCGGCAATCGAATGACAAAGCTGGTATTTTTAGATTTTGGATCATAGAAAAAATCACCGTGATGAGCTTCAACCAACCCATGAGAAACACTCAATCCCAAGCCTGTACCATGTCCAATTTCTTTAGTTGTAAAGAATGGCTGCATTATTTTTTCTGCCATATCCTTGGGAATTCCCAATCCACTGTCTGTAAATCGAAGTTCCACTTCATTTAAAACATTGATTGCTTGAATTTTAATCCATCGATCAGGCCGATCCTTAATGGCATCAATGCTATTGCTAATCAAATTCACAAACACCTGAACTAAAGCAACGGGACGACATTCAATTTCTTGCTGAAATTCAGATCCATCAAATATGATCTGAACTTTCTCTTGAGCCAACCGACTTCGACTGATTTCCAAACTATCTTCTATCAATTGTGATAGTTTTATTTTTTCAAATGGATCATTGTTGGCATCTCGGGAGAAACTTCGCAAGGCGCTAATGATTTTTGAAATCCTTGTCACCGTGCTTGCAATATTATCAGAAGCACTTTTAATTTTTTTCATCTTATCTTGATCATTGCTATTCAGATACATTCCAATTTGAAAGGCAAAACCATTCACAAGAGCCAAAGGGTTATTGATTTCATGAGCAATCCCTGCCGCCATTTCTCCAAGAGCCGACATTTTAGAGGCATAAAATGATTTCATCTTCTGATCTTCCAGTTGATTCAAAAGTTCGTAAATTTCATGATAATGTTTCAATCGGCTGCTGACGAATGGGTACAAAATCACGCCGATGAAAAAAACAACACAATCAATGGCAATCCACTTTTCGTCGGTTAAGTTATCCCAATGTTGCAAAAAACGCCCTATAAAATAGGCAGCCATATTGAATGTTGCAAAAATAAAGTAATCTCGACGTGCGGGAACAAAAAACGCCATTCCCATCATGAACATGGGAACAAATGCAGCCTGAATATAATTCAAATTAATTAAAGACCCTATCCAAATAATACTGCCTACACCAAAAATTAAAGTACGCATATACGTATGAGCTGAAATCTTGAACCGAGCTTTTTGAGACGAGTATCGAATGAACATCGATCCCAGGAAGACAAAAAAGCACCAAGCATAAAACCAAAGCTGCTTCGAAACAATTTCGAAGGGCATAAATAACCAATCCACAGCTATACCGCCCAAGGTTAACCATGCAGAAACGGCAGCAAAAAAAGAAATATTTCGTTGTAAATGACTTTCTAGATATGTCTGAAAAGAATCGAATCCCCAGGAATTTTCCTGAGGATTAACTTTGGAAATCTGTGTTCCTGAGCGCTGTAGAAATCGCCTTGCATTCTTATTTTCAGAATCCATAAATTCCCTTTGCTCCGATAAGGTCTTATCGGTCAAATGTATGGAATGCTGAAGAAGCGTTCTCAAAAGAAGACAATCTGAGGTTAAGTTTTCTTTCCTTCTAAGAAAGTAAACTCAAAATGAGACATTGTATAAAATTAGACGCTGGAATTCGACGAAGGAGTTCGCCAGTAGAACCAAAGCTTACGTAGGATGAACACAGCAAAAAGTATCAGTAAGCCAATTCCAATATAAACCTTGAATTGATGCATGGTTTTTAAAATCTCTTCACCAAAGTGACCAATCAGATAAATCTGAGTTGGAACACTTAATCCTGCGGCAAAAGTATCCACGAT
>CAZFSX010000186.1:0-5625 GCA_964522115.1 uncultured Pseudobdellovibrionaceae bacterium
CAAAAGTTTGATAGCCTCGACAACCCGACCTCGCTTAAACATGATCCATCCAAAAGTATCCAACACATATCCATCATTAGGATCCAGCTCCATGGCTCGAGAAGCAAACTTTTCCGCGTCATCCAAACGCTGACCCTGCTCAGCCAATGTAAAAGCCAAATAATTTAACCCCTGAACATGGTTTGGATCTAAAGCGACCACTTTTTCCATTTGTGAAATAACTTCGGCTTTTGGTCCATTGCGATCAATCACTGTGCCTAAGAAAAATCGAAGAGCAACATTTTCTGGAAATGATTTAACAGCATCTTGCAATACCATCAGTGTCTTTTGATCGTCTTTTTTTTCATCTAACAAAGAGGCATAAATAGTATAAAGTTGCGGCAGATCTTTTCTTTGACCAATTGCCTGCTCAACCCATTTCATGGCCTCGTCAACCTGGCGATTTTGCTTCATTAAAAATGCTCCGTGCACGACAGCATCTCCAAAGAACTGACTTGTTGATGATATTTTACTGTAGTGTTGTATTGCTAATTCATTTTGCCTTTGTTCTTCATAGACTGCTGCCAAGTAATACCGAACCTTGTCTGACTCTGGAACAATCTGAAGAATTTCTGATAACTTTAGAATGGCAAAATCATATTTTTTTCTTTCAATACTTAATAATGCCATTTTTAACTTTGTCTGCAATCCTTGAGGATCTTGAGTGTTTTCTAAAAATGACATTTGCTCCATCGCAAGGTCATACTTTTCCTGATCTAAATAAATTTGCGATAACAATTCTGCGATTCGAAGATGTGGTCCATACTGGCGTTGATATTTTTCTAAAGCAACTTCTGCCGTTTGTGGCTTATGACTTAGAATTAAATAGCTTGCGTACTGCAATGTTGCTTCTGCAAAGTCTGGTTTTTCTTTCATTGCTTTTTGGTAATATTCTACACACTTTTTATCCGCGTCTGGAGTTTTCATCTCCTGATAAATTCTAGCCATGTAAAAATACAACATATGAATCTGAGGATATTCAGGATTTGTTTCTAGACGGCGAAAGCTTTCAATCGCCTTGCTATATTGCTTTTGTTCCGCATAAACAGCCCCCATAAACAAGGGAGCTTCAATATTATTTGGCTGAAGTTTGAGAACCTCGTTGTATTGTTCAATTGCTTGTGGGTAAGCTTTGGTTGTTGAAAGTAACCCAGCCCATAAGATACGAGCATCCACCATATACGGATTTTTTTTCACTGCTTTTTGGGCGTGATCCATGGATTCATTCAGAAGATCCAACTTTGCATACTCCGCAGATAAGCGCATCGAAATTTGAGCCGACTCAGGATCATAGATCTCTGCCAACTTAAAATATTGAATTGCCTTCTGATGCTGCCCTTCAAGGCTTAAGCTTTCTGCCATTGCATAATGACTGTCAGCCATATTTCTATTTTTGAATGAGTCTTGATTTTCTATATCCTGCGGAGGCGCTAATTTCTTTGGCGGAGGATTGTGATCTTGATAAGAAGCTTCGTAATAAACAGCCCCTCCATCATGAGTATCTTTTGTTTGCAAATTCGATGAACTAGCACATCCAACGGCAAATGCGACAGCCATAAGTAGACTCAGCGCTTTTGAAGATGTCTGAATTGCTTGAATCATCATATTCCCTTCATCCGGTACTTGATCCCTGTATCGGCTTGCCGGTAGCGATTCTTAAGAAAACTTAGAAATCATTCAAAGATCTGGACAAAGGTGTCTGGACCGGGCTCGATCGTCTGAGCAATTTGATCTTTTTTGCCTTGATGAACGACGGGACCTCGGGACCAAATTTTAACCTGAGGTCGTCCTTCAACCAGCTGAACTTGGTAATTGTAGGGGTTGCCCCAAGGATCTTTTCCAATCTGGTGAATCAAACCCTTATCCTTGCTTTCGAAGGTCTCCACCAGGACAGAGGCTGGTCCTCGTTGCAATTCTGCTCCAGACTGATTCCCCTCTGCCGTTTTTTGATGAATTTGCATAATCTGGTAAGCTAAAACCTGTTCTTCTGACCTGGACTGTTGTTCTTTATGGAAATATGCCCCAAAAAAGATGGGCAAAATCACAGAAGCACCCACAAAAAGAAGTACCGAACTGGTAAGAATTTCAAAAGATTTAATATTTTGAGTTGAACCTACATTCATACGATCCCCGTACCTTATGCTCTGCGAAATCTTGCTGATTTCACAATCTGTCTAAGGGTCTTTTCGGCTGGACCTAGGTCGGACTAAAGGGCAAAAGTCTGTTTTTTTTGAAAAGTTTTCACCTGCCATGAGCCCCCTGTGTCTAAATAAAAAATTAGGCCTTTTCTCTCGAGAAATAGCCTTTATTGCACAAGTACAAAGCGACGCAACATAGAGAAAATTTTTGAGAATTTGTGTTCTTGACAACACTTTGCGGCAGGGTTAGGTTGCCCAACATTCGACTCTTTCCGCGACTCAAAATGAGGCACAGCATGCGTCTCATAGAGGGGGCTGATGCGGATAGAACTTAGTAAGTAAGGGAGGAAACTTGATTAACCAAAACGACCTCATGACAACAGGTACTAAAAATTCATCAAAAGTAAAAATCATCAAGCGTTATCAAAACCGTAAGTTGTATGACACACAACAAAGTTGCTATGTCACTTTGGACGATATTGCAAAAATGATCCGCACAAACGAAGAAGTCATGGTTATTGACAATAAGTCAAAAAATGACATCACTGCTGCGACTTTAACTCAAATTATTTTCGAAGCGGAAAAAAAGGCATCTCAATATGCTCCTCTTTTCACACTTCGTGAAATCATTCAAACTGGCAATGGTAGCATTTCTAACTACCTTGCAAAATTGGGTGCATTTCCTCAAGATTATATGACAAAACAGGTTCAAAATATGGTTGCTCAGTTGGAAGCTCGTATGGCGGGTGACGACATGAAACAAAACCTTGAAAACCGTGTTGCTTCTGCCGCTGCTCGTGTTGTTGCTGATGCGACAGCAAAAGTTGCAGCAGAAAAAGCGATCATTCTTCCTGGAATGCAGGATGATGATACTCCAAATCTTCCAAATCCAAATATGAACTTTGGAAATCCAACAAATACAAGCGGTACAAACTAAATCGATAAGGATTAGATTGTGATTTAAAAAAAGGACCTCATAGGTCCTTTTTTTTTTGCTCTCAACTCGGTTCACTATTTTACAAAACGAATATGCTGAATGCTTTTTTTGCCGGGTCGAATCTCGACTTGAATGACAGGCTTTTCTTCTATAATAGCTCCAGACCATGACAGTCCCTGCATCTGAACTTGATAAGTGCCCGCAGGAAGGTACCAACGTACAATTTGAAAAGTTTGAGGCAAAAATGACCATTGACGAAGATCGGCTCGATCCGAAATCAACATCCCTAGTAAAAGTAAATCTCCTGCCAACTTATTTTGTTGCCTGACTTGGTCGGCAACAACCATTTTTGTGGCAACTCCTCCCAGTCGTCGAGCCACCAAGGAACCATAATCATCATTCAGTGTTTGAATCGCAACTTTTTGAACATTGTAAGCCATTTGGCAACGACGGCTATCGCCTTCGATGACTTGCACACGGCAGTCCTGAATCATAGAGTACTCTGGCAAAAGCATAGGGTAGCGTGGAGCCTCTGGGCGAGGATGCTTGGTCGGTACCCATCCCTGTTGGACTAACACTACCAATTCTCCCATATTCTTATCGTATGCAGCTGGATTTTCAAAAGAGGATGGAAATTCTTGCTTCCATTTTTTATATTCATCTTGCCGTTTAGACAATTTTGAAAGAGTTAACAACTCTGTAGGTAATCGCTCCATCAAAGGATTTAACTCGTAGGCTCGTTTGTACTCGATGTAAGCATCATCATATTTTTTATCAGATTCCCAAATCAACCCTGCCAAGTAATGAGCAAACGGATTTTCTTCGTACGCGTGCTCTCCTTCTCTTTGATATTTGGATAATTTTTCATTCAATCGTCGGGTCTCGACAAGAGCGTCTTCCATCTTGCCAAGCATGATATAGTTTAAAGCCATGTAAGCATTGACTAAGACTCTTTCAAAAGATTCACCTTTGTATTGAACCATCTCTTCTGAAGCAAGCATGGATCCTGCAACTTTTGAAATAGAATGATAATCCAACTCATCCATCAATCGATCTGCTTGAAGAAAGTACTTATTGCTTTCTTCATATTCACCTGCCATCTGAAGAGAGCTTGCATAGTCTAAAAGATAAATCAGTTGGTCTTTGGATTCCTGTAGCACATAAGGCTTAAGAAGCTGGACGGCTTGAGCCGCATCCCCCGCCATCAAAGCACGTTTAGCGGGTGCAACATTGGACTGATAGGTTGCACAACCTCCGGCCAGTCCAAGAATGGAAAGTAAAAATAATTTTTTCACTTTTCACTTCCCTGAATGAATAAACTTAAAGTCCAATACTTTTCTTTTTGAATGCTTTACGAATTTGCTTATGATCGGTCCAAGTAATCAGGTTTGTTTTAAGATTCGTCAGATTCAATGTAACTTTATAATAAACAGTCTTATCCTTGCCCACTTCTTGAATGATTGATTCCAATCGACCATTGACAATAAAATCTGCCCCAACTTGGTCTCCAGGTCCTTTCTTGGTAGTCTCCGACATCATTCCTGAATTTTGGTAGTTATATTCTTGAGCGACATCTTCACGGGCTTCTTTGTCAACGAACACAACTTTTCCTGTTTTCATTAATTCAACACGAACCATATCCATAACACCTTGAGTATCAATATGTTCACTTGTTTTATTTTGAAGATTCGTCACCATCACAACAGGAGGCGTTTTCGCCTGTGCAATCACAGGATGAGCAACCATGCTTTCAACCATAGATTTAGCAATATTTTGCATATCTGTTTCTGACCATTGGTCATTCATGAGATTTTCACGATTGACGTCTTCGTATTCACCCTTCACAAAAGCCTTGGGACCACAGGAACTCATCGTGAAAAGAAGTATACCCGTCGCTATAAATTGAAATAAAGATTTTTCAGGATTCATATGAACCTCCTTATTGGAACATTCTAATAAATATTTTGAAAGAATGTCCAGAAAGGAATCAGACTCACAGAGTAGCATCAAGCTTATTGCGCTCCCTGATCTTCAGGCTCATCATTGGTGTCATCCATCTCATTCTTGATGTGGTCGGAATTCGGAACTCGTAAGGGCATGATACTTTCTACGATGTAATGATCTCCCATACGCTGAAGCTTTACATCATAACCCTGTTCTCGAGCATATCGAATATAACTTTCAGCATAATTATCTTGAACGATTTCTGATTTTTTAATTTGCAAATTTTTACGAGCTACTTCGGCCAGAACAACCTGATGAAGTTCTTTGATTTCAATCGGTTTTTCTGGACGGCCAGTATCTCTTTGCATCTTTTTCTGTCGAAGATCGACATCAAACTGAACTCCTTTGCCTGTTAGCAACTGTCGTTCAGAATCCCGTTGTAAGTGTATATCAGGTGCAGTTTTATGATTTTGAATATTCTGTTTCATTCTTTCCAACTCTTGTTTTTGAGCCTGGAGAAATAAATGATTATTGATACGTTTTAATTCTTCCTTTTCCGATGGAGCC
>CAZFSX010000187.1:0-5551 GCA_964522115.1 uncultured Pseudobdellovibrionaceae bacterium
CAGGGGGGGATTGAAATTCATGCGAAGCCCTGGTTGAAGGTGCGTTTGGGGGGCTTCACAAATTTTTCATCCCATGGAGATCCCGATGCTTCATTGGGAAAAGGGCAGCAGGATAAGGTCGACCAGCTTGGCTTTTCTGCCAATCTGGCTCTGACTCAAGGAGCGATGACTTACACCTTTGGTGGTTACTACACCGGTGGTCGCGGAAAAAGCGTTCAGCGAGTGAATCATCAATACCAAATTGTCAACCGCACCAGCCAGGTCTTCACCATGCTGGTAGCAACTTCCTACTTTTTCTAAGATGCCACTTCCGAAACAGAAGTGGCCAATGCTTTGTTGGAACGCACTTTGAGGTGAATTATTCCAAAAAAGAAACGTGCATAATTTTGGCAGCCGCGGATAATGTGTTTTGTGAAATCGTGCCTTGAGAAATGTAACGTCGCCATTCAGCTTTTGCTAGCTCCACGCCCTCGTCATTGAGGGGAAAATTTTTTGAAGCTATTTCATTGATCAGAACATTCAGTAAGTACCATTCTTTTTTATAGGCCGTGAATTCTTCCTGTGTCAGATTGTAAGTTTCGGGGCGGTCTTCTGGGGTCAGTGGATGAAATTGAACAAGCCCTGTGTCAGTATCCATAAGTACAATACCAAAGGCAAATAAACCCCAGTCGCGGTGGGCGGTATTCTTATTGTCCCAGTCAATTTTCATGGGGCCTGTGATGGTAAAAAAGGCGCCAACGGCTATTATTGCTGGGGAGCTTGCTAAAGAGCCAAAAAGGGCATGGCTAGGGGCACATAGAAAAAATGATGTTAGAACAGTGACAATGAATTTTTTGTTTCCAGAAAGTATTTTAGGGATAGGGATGAGTCTCATAGACACCTCACAAAAGTTTCCCTGTCTTTCTCTTGGTGGTTCTTTCTTGTCAAGTTGCTTTATGTTTTCTCATCCCGGTAGCTCACGGAATGATCCTGAAAAATGCAGCGCATCGGACTATCTGTTTGAAACCGATTACCAATCAAATTTCAGGCTGATATCTGCAGAGGGTGCTGAATGAGTCAGTGCTCCTACGCTGATAAAGTCGACCCCCAGGGCTGCCACACTTTGCACGCGAGATAATGTCATATTGCCACTGGCTTCTGTGCGGATATGGCTTGGAATCAAACGAAGTGCCTTCGTTAAAGTATCATTGTCCATATTGTCCAAAAGAATGTGCTCCACATTGCAGTCCACTGCCTGTTGAACTTCATCCAAACTGCAGGCTTCAACATCCAATGGAAGATGGGTGTGACGGCGAATGCGTTCGATGGCTTCGCGAACTCCTCCAGCCAAAGCAATGTGATTATCTTTGATCAAAATCGAAGTGCTCAGATTCAAGCGATGACTTTGGCCACCACCATGAAGAACAGCTTTTTTTTCCAACTCACGATATCCTGGCAAAGTCTTGCGTGTATCTAAAATTTTGGTCTTCGTGTTTTTCACCTGATCAACAAACATAGCCGTGTAGGTCGCAATTCCTGAAAGATGCATTAGAAAGTTCAGAGCCACGCGTTCGGCCTTTAAAATTTGAATCAAATCCCCTTGAAGAGTGCAAATATTCTGCTTCTGTAAAATTTTTTGACCTTCTTCAAAATGCCACTTGATGCGCACATTGGGTTCTAAAAACTGAATGCTTTGTTCAAAGGCTGTGGCTCCAGATAAGATCAAATCCTGTTTGGCAATCAATCGAGCTGTTCCATGCCTGGGAGGAAGTCCTAAGCATTCACTGGTCAGATCACCACGAGGCATGTCTTCTTTGATAGCGGCACGAATCAGTTCAAAAAGAGTCATAGATCGTTCTCGGTCTCCGCCAAGATCTTTTGGATTTCTCGCTGAATAATTTTTTCAGCTATCTCAGGGATGACCTTCCATGCGATGTCTTCAAGAACCTCTTGAACTCGACGCTGAACTTCCTCTTGCACCATGGCCTGTATCTGTTCTTGATCTAAAATTTGACTCAACTCTTGTGAGTCCTTAGTTGAGGTGGAAGTCCAAGAAGATTTTCCCGATGCGGATCGGGACCCAGTCAGGGCCTCTGCAGCCTCCATTGAAATTTCTTCCAGAGCTGAAGAGCTATCTTCACCCATTGTCGCAACATTCAAGTTTTCAAGCGAAACCTCATCCGCAAAAACCATATTCCGAGTCAAAGCTTCATCGTCATCATTTTCTTGGTATTGATAATTCGATGGATGTTCTTCGTTCCACAAGGCTTCTGTGCGTGATTTTGTCATGGAAAGGCTGACTTGTTGAAACTCTTCTGGTTCATCATCCATCTCTGGAATTTCGGGAAGCTTCACTGGAGCAGATTTTTTTTGTGAGGTGATTTCTTTTTCAAGCGCATCTAATGGGTCCAGCTGAATGGGGGCCTGTGGTTCAAAAAGAGCTGACTTAAAATTCTGAGTGTCTGTCATGCTGGCCGTTGCCGTGACAGAGGCGGTACTTGACATGGGAGTCAGACTTGTCGAAGTCATGGATTTTTCGTCGGAGTCTGATTCTAAAACAGATTCCTCTTTGATCAGGGCAGCCTGAGGCTTCTGAACATCAGCTGTTGTTGCCAACTTTTCGGCCACCGATGTCAGATCCTTTTTTTGATCTTAGATGATCTCGGGCATTTCTGGAAAAATCAGATGGTCTTGTAAAGGATTTACAGACAATCTGGGCACCAGCTTTTTTACCAATTGACGAAGAGTTTCCGCGTCGAAGGGTTTTTCTAAACGATCTTCAGGATGAACTTGTTGGGCACGAGCTTCGTCAAAATCCAGGAATCCACTCCACATTAAAACAAAGGGAATTTGGTTCAATCCTGGTTCAGATTTCATATCTGCGCACACATCATAACCATTTTTTTTTGCCAGCAAGACATCAGCAAAGATAATTTCGGGCTGAAAATTTTTGGCAATTTGAACAACATCGGAACCAACGGGAACAGATCGGACTTCGACATCGTACTCTTGCAAAGCAAGTTGCATGACTTTTTTGATCGTAATACTTTCGTCGGCCAACAAGATGCGTAAACTCATACTTTCAGTTAACGATTTTTAGAAGCATCCGTCAAGAAGTCCTGTTAAGATCAAAGGAAATATTCAAACCTGGAAAAAATATGAATCGAATTGATCGCTACATACTTGGATTGTTTTGGGGATTTTTTATTGCAGGCTTGGTCGTTTTTGTGACCTTGTTTCTATCTGTGGATGCTATGTCGACCTTAGTGAAATTCAAAGGTGTCGAGCTGGAGTCGCTCTTGAAGTACTACGCAGTGGGTGTTCCTGAAATTTTATATAAAATGTTGCCGGTCTCTTGTTTGTTGGCGACAGTTTTTACCCTGTCTACTTTGCAAAAAAATAACGAATTGGTGGCGCTTTATTCCTGTGGAATGAGTTTGGTGCGTATTTGTGCGACTCTTTTGATCAGTGTGACCTTGATTTGTGGATTGAATTTATTGCTGAGTGATCAGGTTCTTCCTAGTTTTGCCAAACAAAAAAGTTATATCTATTTTTATGAAATTTTAAAGAAACCATCTTTATATTCCACGGTGAAAACCAATAAGATTTGGTACCGTTCGAAGGATACAATCTTCTACATCAAAACTTTGAATGAAAAAAATCAAACGGCACAGGGACTCACTTTGTACTATTTTGATGATCAATGGAATTTGGTTCAAATGGTGACAGCGGATGAGGTAGGCTTTCGTGGATCCACGTGGGATCTGAAAAAAGGTAATGTGACTTTGTTCACCAAGGATTCCAGTTTTCCCCTGACCAGCTCCTTCAAGGAAAAAACCATCACGATGGGTGAAGATTCCACGGATTTGACTTCAACGGCGCAGGCGGCTCAGATGTTGAGCCTTAAGGACTTATCTCGGTACATTGCTAAAAATAAAGAGGCGGGCTTAGATACCGTTCGTTACGAGGTCGATTATCATTCGAAGTTTGGATATGCTTTGGCTGCATTGGTGATGTCTTTACTTGGAATTCCTTTCAGTCTGGGCAAGGCTCGTTCTGGTGGCACCATGAAAAACGTAGGGATTTGCTTGGGCTTAGTGTTCCTGTATTGGATTTTCTATAGCTCTTCGATCACCTTGGGAAATCATGGACATGTGCCTGCCATTTTGGCGGCATGGACACCCAATTTTGTCATGGCAGGCTTGGCCTCATTCTTTATCTTGCGCCTGAGGCGCTAAATTGGTAGATCGGAGAACCTATGGCAAAACGACAAATTTTAACATTTCCCGATGCAAGATTACGTGAAGTTTCCGAACCCGTTTCCAGTGTGACTCCAGAAATGAAAATTCTGGTGAAAGACATGTTGGATACGATGTATGCCGCCAAAGGAATTGGCCTTGCGGCCATTCAAGTGGGTGAGCCCATTCGACTTTTGGTGATTGATACGCGTCCTTTACCTTCAGAAAAAACGAAGGACTCCGAGGATCAAGAAGATCCTATGACGGCTCTTGAGAAAAAAGTCACTCAGCCCTTAGTGATTTTTAATCCCGAAATTATCGAAGGTCGCGGATCTGTCACCTATGACGAAGGATGCCTGAGTGTTCCTACTTTCTATGAAACAGTAGAACGTTTTCAGTGGATCAAAGCGAAAGGTTTGGATGCTGAAGGGAAAGAATTTTTCTTGGAAACAGATGGTTTGTTAGCGATCTGTTTGCAGCATGAGATGGATCATTTGGATGGGAAGTTGTTCATCGATCGCATTAGCTTTGTGCGTAGTCAAAAAATCAAAAATCAGATCAAAAAACATGGCTACGGTGAAAAACCTGTGAAGAAAAAAGAAGAAAGCGCATTGTAGAAATGTCAAAAAAGTGGCGTGTTGTTTTTTTAGGGACTCCTCAGTTTGCTGAAATTTGTTTGCAGCAAATTTTGAAAAATCCATCCTTGGACGTTGTGGGTGTGGTCACTCAGCCCGATCGACCTGCAGGAAGAAAGCTGGAGTTGACTCCAAGCCCTGTGAAGCTTTTAGCTGTGTCGAAGGGATTGAAGGTGTTGACTCCTCAATCTGTGAATCGTGATCCAGGTGTTTTGGATGAGATTCTGTCTTGGAAAGCCGATATAGCTGTGGTTGTTGCCTTTGGACAGATTTTATCTCAAAGATTTTTAGATGGATTCCCATTTGGAGCAGTGAATGTGCATGCAAGTTTGCTTCCACGCTGGAGAGGTGCTGCACCTATTCAAAGATCCATTGAAGCTGGTGATACGATCACGGGTGTGGCTTTGCAGAAAATGGTCAAGGAATTGGATGCAGGGGATGTGATCGGGGAACGTTCGGTGGCCATTGATTTGCAAATCAATTCTTTGCAACTGCATGACTTATTGGCTGCGGAAAGTTGTCATCTGTTGGATCAGGATCTTTTAAAGTATCTTCAAGGGGAAGTGAAACCTTGGGCTCAAGATTCCAGTCAAGTGACCTATGCTTCGAAGATCGATAAGGCAGAAAGCCTTTTGGATTGGAAGCAACCTGCTTTGAAATTGCACAATAAGGTCCGAGCTTTTACCTGGGGCCCAGGAA
>CAZFSX010000188.1:0-5549 GCA_964522115.1 uncultured Pseudobdellovibrionaceae bacterium
GCATAATTCCCCATGAGGTGGATGGCGGCATCAATCCTACTCCAAAAAAACTTAAAGAACCCTCATACAACATGGAAGATAAAAACAGCTGTATCCATTGCTGCTGAAGTTCCTCCCTATATTGAGGTAAAATATGATGCCGATAAATCCTTAAAGAAGATGCACCCAAGGCCACGGCTGATTGAACAAAGGCTTTTCCTTTCTCAAGTTCAATCCATTGCAAGATAAGTCGACAAGTTCCCATCCATAAACCTAAAGTCAACGTCAGGATCATCTCAAGGAATCGAAGCCGACTCGTCTCCCCCAGAATACTCCCCAAGGATCGAATTCCTAAAGCAATAAAAATCATCCATAAGGTATGAGGAAAACTAACTATAATGTCTGTCAAATATTGAAAGATACGCCTTAACCAACCGGGTGATTCATAAATAAAAATAGCTAAACTTAAACCGAAAACTAAACTACCTGTCGCGACAAGGATAGATATAGAAATGGATGTCAAAGAAGATTCAATCCATTGAAATCCCAAATCTCTTCCAAGGTAATCAGTTCCCCAGGGAAGAAGACTCAACTTCAAAGCATGCAGAATATAAAAAAGAAACAAGAGCAAAAAAACGAAAGCCTGTCGAAAATGAAATCGATTCATAAATGACCTAAATCCCTTGATCGAGGGTCCATTCGAAAGGACATATTTCTAAAAAAATGGCGAAGACTGAATGAAATTGAAAAAACAACCAATAGCAATGCCACAAATAAAGAATGATTTTTTGTCTCTAATGCCAACTTCATTTCTCTTCCTATACCTGGAACCGAAAATAGCCACTCTACAATCAAAGAACCTGAAAATAAATTCATTAAAAGCTGAGGTATCAATGCCAACAGAGGAATCATTATTTCTCGGGATAGAAACTTTTCTTCAATTCGCTTATCAGAAACTCCCATTGACTGAAAATACTGAACCCATGGGGATCCTCGAAGCTTATGGACACGCACAATCCAAAATCGAAGAAATAAACCGCAAGGCCTTGATGACATAACGATGGCTGGCAAAACCCACGTTAGAAATTTGGTATCATCAAAAACAAATGTCAAAAGATCCCATTGATAGCAAAAAATATAAATCGCAAAAGGTCCTAAAAAAAGCGCAGGGACAGAGGATAGAAATAAGGATAAATACCATACTAGTTGCATTCCTCTTTTTGGCCAATGCCGCTGCAAATGAAGAAGAACCCAACAAAAAAGAATCGCAAACGCAGCTGAAAACAATGCTAGCTTAGTGCTTAAAAAAATTGATTCCCAAAACTGAACAGAAACTTTTGATGTTCCTTGAAAATAAATAATGGTGCTCTTTAAAAAAAAAATAGACTCACTCTTTTTGCTTTGAAAAAAAGATTCTCCTCCATGGACTTGTACCAAAGGCTCATCGATCACAGTATCTTCTGACGTCATAATAGGGGTTATTTTTGAAAAAAAAATATCGCTAAGAAAAAAAATAAAGCCAATAGCCACAACATAACTTAGCGAAAAAGATAAAACTTTCAAAAAAAACGATCTCATTAAATATCTTCCCAGGTTTCCTTTGTCGAAAGAGGACCACTCTTCTGTAAATTCAGTGGTTCAGTCAAATATACCAAGGGGCTCTTTTCTTGCCCATAAAGTTGAGCGTATATATAGTAATTCGAAACAACCCTTTTGACATAATTTCTTGTTTCAAGGAAAGGAATATGCTCAACAAATTCATCCATGTCCAGAGATCCAAAGCTTTTTAACCATAATTGTACACGGTGAGGACCTGCATTGTATGAAGCTGCAACCAACGCAATATTCTGATCATACTTTCTCATCAAACGAGAAAGATACCGAGCCCCATACTTCACCGCAATTGGAGGATTTAAAAGATCGGAAGCTTGAAAAGAAGGCTCATTTAACACTTTTGCTAATCTATTCCCCGTGTATGGCATAATTTGCATCAACCCTAGAGCTCCAACGGGAGATATCACATCCTTTCTGTATTGACTCTCTGCGCGCATAATTCCCCAAACAAGCTCAAAGGGAACTTGAAACTGCTTACTGAAATCGAAGACAAAATTCCCATAGGCTTTCGGGTAAGCGGACTCCCAAAGATGCCGAATTCCTTCAATGCCAAACTTTAACCTTTGCCCTCCGAAGGCAAGTTGCGCAATAGACGACGAACGGTGGTAATGTTGAACTGACTCATATTCCGAGATTAGCATTCGCAAATATTCTTTATTCGAAGTTTTTTTCTCAATATCAAACAAATCCCACTTCGCCCAGTCGTTCAGTCCAAGAATCATCAAGTCCCTTGCTCTTTCAAATCTTTGAATCAAAGCAGGGCTTTGAAATGAAACTTTATCTTCTTCCTCTGACTTCGCACTGTCTGCTGTTGAAACGGCATCTGAATTCAAGGAAGAATCTGAAGATTCTTCACCAGAATCCGCTGACTCTTCATTGTCAGCAAGAGTTTCTATATCCGATGAACTTTCATCTGTAGAGGAACTATCTTCAATGGAGGGTAATGCATCTTTGTATTGAAAACGAGAAATCTCTGTATTGGTTCCTCGTTGTGCAGACTTATTCTTCGAACCGGCTAACGATGGAAGTATTTTCGTCAGTCGATGTTTTGAAAGAATGGAATAATATCCATAGCCTCGATCTTGAGCCATCTTTTCAAAAATATTTTTCGCTCCTTCAAGCTTGTTTAGTTTATATAGGGACATTGCCATCCAATACTGAACTCGTTCTTGTGTGATGGTTGTTTTCTCTTTACGGCGTTTCTTTTTTACATTTAAAACATCTGCAAATCTTTGATACGCCTCTTCATAATTCCCACGCAAATATTGAATCCAGGCCAAGTGCCAATAGGCTTCTTTCTTTAAATTGGATGTTGGGAACTTTTTTAGAAAAAGAGTAAATCGTGATTGCGCATGATCATAATCCTGAGCTTGAAAGCTAAAATAAGCTGATTGATATAAATTATTTTTTCCATGTTTTCCCGTTGGCGATAACTTGTAGGCACGATCATAAGCTCCAATCGCCACAGCCATTTCTCCGGCCCTTGCATGGGCATTGCCCCATTGCATTAAAAACACAGGATCATTTTTCCTCGTTGGATAGTATTTAGCTAATAAGTGAATGGCTTCTTGGATATCACCTTCTTGAATCAGATAATATGCTAAAAGTTGATCTCCATCATATGTATCTTCTTCAGATAGACCTTGTCTGTACTGTTCTATTTCTAACTTTGCTTCATCCGTCAGTCCTGCCCAAATCAAATTACGAATACGTTGTTTCATGTCCTCCCGATTTGAAACACATGAAGATTTTTGTCCCTCAACTTTGTTTTCACTCAGAAGAATACCCCATCCCCGAAGAGCCGAATATTCAGGATGAAAGGAATAAAGCTTTTTAAGATTTTTACAGTAATTTGGAAGATTATGCAGAGCTTTATCCGTCAAAGCACCTAACCACAAAACATCGGGATAATCTTTGTCATTTTTCATTTTTTTATCTAAAAACTTTAGTAGATCTTTTGATTTTTTATACTGACCTTGTTTCAAAAAAAGTTCAGCCAACTTCATTTTCGAATCAATCATTAATTTGTAATTCGGTGATAGTGATTCTACTTTTTGAAAATATTCAATCGCTTCTTTGCTTTTATTTTGCTTCAATGCCGCCTGTCCTAAATAAAAATAGGAATACTCATGTAAGTTATTCTTTGAATCCAAAACTTGCTGAAAACTTTTTTGTAATTCATCATATTTACCAAGCTCGAACTCAGCAACTCCCTGAGCAAAAAGAAGCAATGACTTATCCTCTGTTGATACTTCATGAGCAAGGGTCGATTGTGACAACTTGAGAGCCTCTTGCCATTGACCTATTTGAATTTTTTCTCGAACAGAATTTAAAGCAGGAATTTGCCCCATCCCATTCAAACCGACGAAACAACTGAATAAACAAACAACAAATACATTTCGCATGATCTCTCTGCTCCTTGAGAATAGCTACCTTCATGGTATCTAAGAAAAATAAAAATGTCGAAGATCGGTTCATTTTAAAATCGCCTAGATCAAAGTCTAGCCCTTTTGCTTAGGAAAATTTCAAGACCTTTTACGCTTGTACCATCATGCTTCGCCATGACTTTTTTCTATTTCCACAAAAAGACGATCTAATACTTTAAAAGTTTTTAAGTGAAAATCTTTGTAGTCTTCACCTTCTTTAAATGTCTCCACAACTCTTTCTGGTGCAAATGCCAATAACTGAGCTTGTTCTGCAACTTTAAGAATTTCTTCCGCAAGTTCATTGCGAAAACTTGGAGCTAATTTCATAACCATAGACGCTGTATCTTTGATCTCTCGATCGTCTTGAGATAGGATCTGCATTCCTCGGTGAATGTAGTTAATTACCTCTTTTGAAAACTCTCTATCATCTTTTCTTTTTCTTAAGACCTGCAGTAATTTTCTCTTTGCCTTCAACTCTATCAATTGAGGATTATTTTTAGATCCCCATTCAAAAACATGCCATAATCGAATAAGCAGAATAAAGAATATAAGAATTAAAATTACCCAAAGGGAATAGTTAAAGTATTGAATCCAAGTCTGATAATTTGAAAATGAAAAATAAAATGCAGGAAGGGCAGATCTTTGATCTACAGATGTCAAGGGGGACACACCTACACTTGGGGCCAAATCTTCCGTTCTATCTTTTGCAGCAGAAGGATCTCCTGCTAGAATTTGAAGCTCTATCGGTTCTGTCTTGACTGTCACATATTTTTCAGAGCGAGGATTAAATTGGCTTATCGAAATTGATGGGATTTTTAACAATCCTTCATTTCGTGGAATTAATGTCACTTGAAATTCTTTAAAACTTGTTCCATTTTTAAAAAACTGTGTTTCATTTTTTACCTGGAAAACTTCAAGACCCTGTGGCCAATCGATGGCAGGTAAATCAATTGATTTAGCATTGCCATGACCTTCGAATCTTAAACGCAAAATCAATGGCTGATGGGCTTTAAACTGTTTTCCATCCACCCAACTTCGTACTGTAAAATCACCAACGGCACCACTAAAGTCTTTGGGACGCCCTTGTGCTGGCAGAGGTTTCACTTCGATTGAAACCCGATCACTGGATTTGGTATAACTCGCAGGAGCTCCCATCCCAAAATTTCCAGGTAAACTGACTGAGGACTTAATTTTATATTCATCAATTGTCAGTGATCCTGTTTTCATTGGGAACAACATAAAAGTACTCAGTAAAGCAACTCTGTACTCAACACCCTGAATGATTTGACGTCGAAATTGAAGATTGGATGATTGCTCGATAACTTCTTTCCAAAAACCTCTTAAGTCAGGAAATTTTTGAGCCGTGAATGAGGTTGGCTGTCCTCGAGTATAAAAGTACCATGAAACTAAAACACCCTCGCCTTCATAAACAACTTTTTTATCAATTTCTGTATGGATAAAAAATGCTTCATTATGATTCCTTGGAATAAAGTGTGGCAAACCTGGTTCTTCCTGAGGCGGCCATCCACC
>CAZFSX010000189.1:0-5539 GCA_964522115.1 uncultured Pseudobdellovibrionaceae bacterium
CGGACAATATCGTCGCAATCTTTAGAGACACTTTTCGATGGACGTGGACTTGCTTTCCTCTTTTTTTTCTGTGCTTCACTGTTCATCTTTCCTCCTTGGCAAAAGGATTGAGTTTGAAAGATCTTTTAACAATGGCAGAACAGAAAGATTGGGCGGTTCAAATTGCGAAAGAAAACCTTCTGATGGCTCAACAGGTCCAAGCTCAGGCCGGAAGTTCCTTTTGGCCACAACTCTCTTTGCAAGCTTCGGGAAGTGATTCCAGTGTTCAGGATGTGCATACTCAAAACTATTCAACAGGTCTTTCGTTGACACAAAATCTTTGGAATGGTGGCAGGGATTTGAATCAATGGAAAATATCGCAAAAAAATGAACAGATTGCCCGTTGGAATTTAAAGTCAGACTTACTTCGATTGAGTGCTGAATTTAAAAGTGCTGTGGAAAATTTTCGAGTCGCTACAAAGATGGTTCAGTTGACGAAATTCATTTTATCTCGTCGTCAAGAGCATCAAAAAATTGTTGAACTTAGATTTCAAAGTGGATTTGAAAATAAGGGATCAGTCCTGTTATCCCACGCCAATGTCTCCAGCGCACAATGGCAATGGGAGCAAGCTGTGGTGGAATTGAAGAGTGCTGAAAAAAACCTGAAGTCCTTGATCGGATGGGATATTTCTGATCAACAGAAGGAAGTCGATCTTGTCTTGGAAGACTTTTCTACTTTGCAATCAATTAAGGTTACTCCTTTGAATGTGGAAAATATTTTTGATCAGGTTCCGAAGTTAAAGATTGCGGATTTACAGAAGCAAATCGCTGAACTTGATCGACAAGCTGTCTATGGCAAGTTTTTGCCAAAATTGGATCTATCATTGTCGACGGGGGTTTCGGACTCTGATTTTATTCCACGATCCCCAAGGTCTTCCGTCAATCTGAGTTTGTCTGTACCTTTGTTTGATGGGATGAAGGATGTCCATGAACTGAAAGTGAAATCTCATCAAGAAAAAATTCAAAAATTAAATCTTCAAATGACGTGGCAACAGGTTCGGGACCAGATTGAATCGGCTTATGACGATTGGAAGCAAAGTTGTCGTAAAGAAGAGGTTGATTTTGAATTTCGTTCCGCTGCGGAGGTGCGTGCGGAAATAGCTAGAAAAAAATATAACAACGGTCTTATGAGTTTTGAAGAGTGGGATCAGGTAGAAAGTGATTTGATCACCAGGCAAACTGGTTATTTGCAAAGTCAAAAAAATAGAATTTCAAAAGAAGTCATCTGGGATCAAACAGCGGGTCAGGGAGTTTTTCTATGAATAAAAAGTGGGTCTACATTGGTTCCGTCTTGATGGTGCTTGTGCTGGTGGGATTTTATTTCTTTCAAAAAAGGGATCCGAAAGAACAGTTTCAAGAAGTCTCTGTTGGGCGATCAGATATCCAGATTGAAATTCAAACAACCGGAACAGTTCAACCCGAGAATCGTCTTGAAATAAAACCACAGATTTCAGGGCGCATAGAAAAAGTGCTGGTAGAGATTGGCCAAAAAGTGAAGAAGGGTCAAGTTTTAGCATGGATGAGTAGTACGGAACGAGCTGCAATGTTAGATGCAGCTCAGTCTCAAGGGCCCGAAGAGGTGCAAAAGTGGCAGCAGATGTATCAGCCCACAGCCGTGCTTGCTCCATTGGATGGGACTGTGATTGTTCGGAATATAGAGACAGGACAAACTGTGGCAATGAACGAAGCTATTTTTATCATGGCAGATCTGTTGACTGTGAAAGCTTTGATCGATGAGACAGATTTGAGTCAAATCTACCGTCAGCAAAAAGCTCGTATCGAGTTGGATGCTTATCCAAATGATAAAATAGAAGCAATCGTGGATCGAATTGCTTTTGATGCAAAGACGATTAGCAATGTGACCACTTACACTGTCGATGTGCTGCCTTTAAAAACACCTTCGTATTTTCGAAGCGGGATGACGGCCAATGTGCGATTTGTTGGGCCCAAAAAAGAGTCAATTCTTGTTCTTCGGAATGACTTTGTAAAATACATCGATGGTAAACCATTTGTTTTGGTCAAATCCAGTCATGGAGTCATTGAAAAAGAAGTGGAACTTGGAATTACAGATGGTAAGAAAACGGAAGTTTTATCTGGTCTTCAAGAAGGTGACATTGTGTTGAAGTCCACGGCGAAGAAAGAGTTTAAGCCGAATTCGAATCCTTTTTCTCCGATGGGAAATCAGCGTCGGGGTTCTAGATAAGTATGATCAAAGTCCAAGATCTTCGAAAAACTTATGTGATGGGAACGCAAAAGCTAGAGATTTTACGTGGGATTGATTTGGAAATTCAACAAGGGGACTTTGTCGCGATCATGGGTCCTTCGGGATCAGGAAAATCAACTTTGATGCATATTCTTGGATTGTTGGATGGTCCCAGTGCGGGGTCCTATCAATTCGAAGGGATTCAAATTTCAGGAATGTCTGAAGATGAGCTGTCAGATCTTCGAAAAGATAAAATTGGTTTTATCTTCCAACAGTTTCATCTTTTATCCAGGATGAGTGCATTAGAAAATGTGGATTTGCCATTGATGTACTCGCGCAAATTTGAAGGTACGACAAGAGCCTTCGAACTTTTGGAAAAAGTCAGGTTGTCGGATCGAAGTGATCACACACCGAATGAAATGTCAGGAGGACAGCAGCAGAGAGTTGCCATCGCCAGGGCCTTGATGAATGATCCCAAAATTATTTTTGCCGATGAGCCTACAGGGAATTTAGATTCCGTCAGTGAAAAAGAAATCATGAAGTTATTGCATGAGTTGAATGCTTCCGGAATTACAGTGGTGATAGTGACTCATGAGGAAGAAATAGGTCAACAGGCCCATCGGTTGATTCGGATGCGTGATGGAAAAATTCAATCTGATACTCGGAATCATCCTTTGCCGATCAATCATCCGGGGACTTTAAACTTTAGATCTGATTCCTCCCAATCCAGAGTATCGACGACCTCTTTTTCTGGATTAAAAAATTTCATACGTTATTTCCAACAGGGGCTTCGAACATTGTCTAACAATAAGGTTCGTACGGCTTTGTCAGTTCTTGGTATTTTAATTGGTGTGGCGTCAGTTGTTGCGATGTTAGCGTTAGGGCGTGGTGCTCAAAAATCTATCGAAGAACAGTTGTCATCTTTGGGTTCGAACTTGCTTGTGATTCGTCCTGGAGCAGCTCGTGTGGCTGGAGTCACACAGGATAGTGGTGTTGCAAACCGTTTGACTTTAAATGACCTTGCTCTTTTGAAAGAGCGAATGACCAGTGTTCGACGCATATCAGGTCAGGTTAGCAGCCGTGGTCAGGTGACTGGTCAGTCGAAAAACTGGAATTCCTCATTACAAGGGGTTTCGTCATCCTGGGCTGAAGTGCATGCCTCCTTACCAGAAATTGGTCGTTTTTTTACAGATCAGGAAAACCAACAGAGGTTGCGTATTGCGGTGATTGGAGAGACGGTTCGACGTCAAATTTTTGGAGAAAAAGAATCCCATCCCGTTGAGAAGGCTTTAGGTGAATATATTAAAGTCAACGGTGTCAGTTTTCAAATCATTGGAATTTTGCCAGAAAAGGGAGCAAATGGGTTTCGTGATCAGGATGATGTCGTTATGATTCCTTTGATGACTGCCATGCATCGAGTGATGGGTCGCGAATATCTTGAATCGATCGAGCTTGAAATCGATCATCCATCCAACATTGAATCCTCTCAGCAAGTTGCAACAGAAATTTTACATCAGAACCATAAAATCCCTCTTTCTCAGCACGAGGAAGCCTTTCAAGTAAGAAATATGGCAGATATTCAGGCTGCACTTCAACAAAGCAGTCAGACAATGAGTTTATTGTTGGCAGTGATTGCGGCCATATCACTCTTGGTTGGAGGGATTGGGATTATGAATATCATGTTGGTGACAGTGACCGAAAGAACCAAAGAAATTGGGTTAAGGAAAGCCGTTGGAGCAGGTCGAAAGGATATTTTATATCAATTCCTGGCCGAGTCTGTTGTCGTCAGTTTTGTTGGTGGGATTTCTGGAATTTTCGTGGGGTGGATGATCACGGTCTTATTGTCCCTTTTTTCTGGTTGGTCGACCACAGTCACAATCAGTTCTATTTTGATGTCATTTGTCTTTTCAGGAGTTGTGGGGATCTTATTTGGGGTTTATCCAGCGTGGAAGGCGTCTCGATTGCATCCCATTGAAGCCCTTCGTTTTGAATAAATAGGGGTTCGAAGAAGTTGCTGAACATCTTGATCATTTCTTGACAAAAAACCAAGAAAATGACATCGATCGAGGATAGTCATTTTCAATTTTTTCCTTCCCACGAGGGTTGCATGCGACAAGTCTTCGATATTTTTGTATCTCGAGAAAAGCGCCCTTTTAATATCTATGATTTTTTAGTTGCAACCTTGTTGTTGGTTTTGGTTTGGATGATTGGTTCCTTAGGTCGTGATATGGGGACCGCTTTTTCTCCTGAAAATGTTCCACAGGTGGATTTGGACGTATGGAAACTTCCGTACTATGCGGCCCGCAGCACTTTGCGCATGTTTATCGCTTACGGTTTTTCTTTTTTGTTTACTTTGGTTGTGGGGTACTTAGCAGTCCATAGTCAAAGAGCCAGAGTTGTGATCATTCCAGCCATTGATATATTGCAGTCCGTTCCTGTTTTAGGTTTTCTTTCAGTGACCATAACGGGTTTTATGGCTTTATTTCCAAGATCTTTACTTGGAGTCGAAATGGCCAGCTTATTTGCCATTTTCACTGGTCAAGTTTGGAATATGACCCTTGGATTTTATTATTCTTTAATGAGTATTCCGAAAGATATGAAGGATGTTGGATCTGTTTTTGGTATGAATGCATGGCAACGATTCAAAACCTATGAGCTTCCATCCAGCGCCATTTCTTTGGTTTGGAATTCAATGATGAGTTTCGGTGGTGGATGGTTTTTTGTTGTTCAAAGTGAAGCGATTCAAGTTTTAAATCAAGATATCATGTTGCCAGGTATTGGTTCCTATATGGCGAAGGCCATTGCTGAAAAAAACAGTCAGGCTTCTTTGTATGCTTTGATTACGATGATTTTGATCGTGGTGATCACCGATCAGTTTGTTTGGAGGCCTATTGTTGTTTGGTCGCAAAAATTTCGTGTGGAATTGACGGATGCGAATCAGGCCAACGGATCATGGTTTTTAGATTTTTTGAAACGATCGGAATTTGTTCGAGAAAACTTTCAAAAATTAGCAAAGTTCATAATGAGTTTTGTTGATCGTTTGTTTGATCGTGTTGTGGATAGTTTTGAAAAGGAAGTTGTTCGAAAGCAGAATGGGCAAAGGTTGTTTGGGGTTCTTAACAATTTTGTTGTGATTTCCTTTTTTCTTTTGGCAAATCTTTACTCGATATTATTAGTTCGAAAAATCAATACAGGACTGACTTTGGATCAAGTGAAGCAAATTGTCTATTTAGGATTTTTGACGATGCTTCGGGTTTTTACGATGGTGATCTTTGCAACTTTAATTTGGACTCCGAT
>CAZFSX010000190.1:0-5530 GCA_964522115.1 uncultured Pseudobdellovibrionaceae bacterium
CATTTTATAGACTTCAGCCTTCGTCTCTAAAATTTTGGCTCCGGCTTTTTCGTAATGAGCATTTAAAATTCCACTGCCAAGACCTGCATCTTTTTCGACATAAACAGTATGCCCCTCTTTCACCAACTGGCGAACTCCGGCCTCTGTCATACCCACACGATTTTCACTGATTTTTATTTCTTTTGGAACACCGACAATCATTTTCAACTCCTGGTTGTTTTTTTCGATGTTCCTATTTTTGCGCACTTCTTTTTAAAAAGGCAATGAGGAAAGATCTGCGCCTAACTCCACAGATTTGAAAATATTTGGCTGTTCCAAAATTTTCTTCACCAGTTTGTTCATAATATCATGGCCCGCTTTATGTAAAACTAAATGCCCCATCAAAGGTTTACCCAGCGTGACAAGATCTCCAAGAGCATCTAAAACCTTATGCCGCACAAATTCATCTGGAAACCTTAAGCCTTCGGGGTTGAGAACGTTTTTTTCGTCTAATCCGATGGCATTTTCTAAGCTGCCACCTAATGCTAAACCTCGAGCCTGCAATGCGACCACATCTTTCAAAAAACCAAAAGTTCGAGCCGAAGCAACCTCTCTTTCAAAGCTGACTTCATTGATATCAATATCTAATTTTTGCCGACCAATCACAGGATGTGGAAAATCAATCGTGCATGTGATTCGCAGACCTTGATAAGGAACAACGTAAGCCTGCTTATCACCCTCTGAATAATAAATGGGTTCTTGAACTAAAGCATATTTACGAGGCTGATCTTGCTGAACAAGTCCTACACTTTGCAAAGCCTTTAAGAAGTCTCTTGCGCTACCATCACAAATTGGTATCTCTGGTCCATCCAATTCAATAAATAAATTATCTATTCGAAGTGCAGACAACGCCGATAAACAGTGTTCGACTGTCGCAACTGAAAAATCAGAACCACCCAAAGTTGTTGCATTTCCTGTCGCCGTCACATTGTGTGCTGCCACCTGCAAATGCGGCTTCCCAGGTAAATCTGTACGAATAAAATAGACCCCCGTATTCGGAGGAGCTGGTACAAAATCTAAGCGACACGCTTTCCCTGAATGAATACCTATCCCTTGAACTTGAACTCGACGACGCAAGGTTCTTTGTAAAAACACTATTCCACCACCTGAATAAATCCAACTTCCTGCCCAGCCCAATTCTTTAAGGGAGCATTCCATGTTTGCTGAAGGAAATCTTCACTTAAACTGTAACCTGCTTCTTGAATAAAATGCAAACATGCTTTTTCAGCAGCTCGAGTTGCTCCATCTACGACCTTTAATGCAAAAGATTTTCTGAATGGCAGAATCATGCCGAAGTACACACCTTCAGCACCTACTTTCACAAGAACTTCCCCTTTGGTCGCTTTGAAAATACGCGTGCAAAACCCATGCGTCCCCGAAACATATTCAGGATGATGTGAAATGGCTTTCCACAAAATATGACAAGAGCTTTGGCGATCTTCCATTTGTTTTTGAAAATGCACCCCTGCTCTGGCTAGGCTCAATAAGGAAGTTAAATATGTAGGAATACCACATCCATCAATTCCCCAAGGCAAAGCATCATGATTGACCCCTAAACAGTCTGTCAAAGATTGTCGAATCTTTTGCTGTAAGGGATGAGAATACTTTTCATATCCCTTGATGCTCCACTGATTCACTGCACATAATGCCAACATAGCTGCATGCTTGCCTGAACAGTTGTTATGAGTTTTTAAGGCTTGTTGGTGATTCCATGCCAAGGCTTTTGCTGCCACAGGATCTGCAGGATCATGAGCTCCGCAGACCAAATCCTGATCAACGAAACCCATCTTGTGCAACCATTGATGAACAAGCTGTTGATGAAAATCTTCTCCTAGATGAGAAGCTGCTGAAATTGCGATATGCCTTTCATCTAGATCGAACTTGGATATGGCCGACGACTCAATGAAAGGCAGGGCTTGAAAAAACTTCACCGCTGATCTTGGATAAATACGTGCTTGGAAATCTCCCCAACTGGAGATAACCTCTGCCAAATCATCCACAAGAACACCTTGAACAGAATGAGTGCTTTCAACGGAGTTTCCTCGGATCATTTGCACTTGCAAAACGGGATGGTATATTTTCATAAAAACCTGGACCTTTTCTGATCTTTCAAAGTCATTATTTACGCCTTCATTTTCTTAGAAAATCATCCGAAATAGTCAGGGATGTGTTTACATACAAACTTAGGCATTCGCCTGGAAAATTACACTTTGTCAGAAAGCCGATCAAGACGAAACTTGCCAGCACAGCACGTCTTAAAGAAGCTTTTTGTGGTTTTATCGCCACTCCTTTCCCTGAGCTGTTCTCATGAAAGTTTGCGTGATCAAATGTATAGCAAAATTGAAAATGCAAATCCACGGGCGGCAGCCTATGCGGCCGAAGGATTTACTTTTGATAAACGCCAGGTGGAGCGACCAAATACTGTCTGGGATTTTTACTATAAACACTGCAATCTCATTTCGAGAAATCCTTACCCTGAAAAAGAAGCTTGGTCATGCACGGATCCGTATTAAGTTCTTATCTCTTTTATCCGACAAGACCTATGTCCCTGAAATAAAGACCAACATGAAAGGCTAGGATTTTTATGGGTATGATCGACCGATATCGTAAAAAAGGTGGTTTTTTACAGCTTGTCCATTTAATTGAAACAACGCCTTCACCCAAACAAGAAAAATTCCTTAAATTGATTTCAGAAGAAAGCCCTGCATGGGAAGATGAAATCAAAAAAAAGATGTTGAGTATGGATCGCATCGTCGGTTGGGAGACAGCCATTCTTGGTGAAATTTTTCCCCATATCCAGCCACTGACATTAGCCGCAGCAATACAAGGACTTTCAGAAGACAAAAAAAACAAAGTGCTGGGCATTCTAACAAACTCAGAAAAAAGAAAACTAGAAGATCACCTTTTAAATTCAAAATCAGCAAGTCCTGGAGAAATTTTTACCAGTGTCAGTCGCATCTTTGAAGAAGTTCGAAAAATGATTTCATCCAATCATTTGAAGTTGGATAAATTTGATCCAGAACTGATCATTCCAGAAGATATTGAAGAACGTCTTGGTAAACCGAACGGACACAACCTAAATCATTCATCAGGGAAAAAAGAAACAACAAATGCTGTACAAGAGTCCACATCTTCCGTGACAGAATCCGTCTTCGCGGAAGAAGAACCAGGAAGCAATTTAGATTTTTCATTGGCCTTCGAGTCCCCTTCACCTAAAGTCACGAAGCAGGCCGTGGAAGAAATTGCACAGCTACGCAAAAAAGTGATCACTTTGAATCACGAACTAACTCGGATCCAAAATGAAAATAAAATAATGAAAGAAAAATTGGAACAAATTAAAAAGATCGCATAAATGAATTATTCAATGCTTAATTTGTGACGAACATCTTGGAATTTCGTCACAAATTTTGCCCGTGACTTACCCCAGAAATATGACTTCCTATCGAAGGCCAAACTAAACGCAAGATGAACCCCATCACGAAACCATAGAGCATTCCACCAAGATGAGCTGCAAAACCAATTTGCTGACCCAACTCAGGAACAATAGATATAAAATCGACAAAATCGGGAACAAATAAGACCGGCAACATCAGCCATTTCGATGCATAAAAAGATCCAAAATATTTTTCTATCGGTGCAAAAAAATAAAAGAATTTTACACGAGGATTGTATTCAATCATAAAATAAAATGCCATCAAGGCTGTGATAGATCCACTGGCCCCAACAAGCGGAGCTGAAGTCATCTGACCAAACACCCAAAGCAAACTCACTTTATAAAACCAACCAGCAAAAACTCCACCACCCAAGAATACGATCAACATAACAAATCCACCCATAAAGAGTTCAACCATCATTCCAAAGAAATATAGAAACAAAAGGTTCCCTAAAAGATGAACAATGTTGGAATGGACAAACTGGTAAGTAAAATAGCGAAATGTGCTATCAAACTTTGGAACACCAAAAACCAAACCGTAAGTCATATAATGAGATTGATAGTATTCACTTTTCCAAGTCGACATTTCTTCTCGCCATTGCTGAATAAGAAGAGGATCTCCAAAAAAAGAATAATCAAGACTTTCCTCAACAAACTGCAAGTCTTTTCTTGATAGATATCCCATTTGTTCAAAATAGGTTTTTTGTTGTGGTACTAAAAATTCAAATTTCGCAGTTTTCCCTTTTTGGTGAAGATACTGTGAGTACAAGTGCCCTGATGTAAGGATAGAATTTTCTTTTTTGAACAACTGATATGATTTCTTTAAAGAATCGCCCTGTAAAAACCATAGTGAAAAATGAACCAAAATCAAAAAAGCAATCAACAAAAAGGTAAAAGGAGTCGTTGAAAATGAAAACCATCGCCATGGATATGGTACAATCATGGACCACTCCGTTTTGCTTTGATACTGGCAGGAACCCTTAGTGAAGATCGATTTCCTTGAAAGGAACTCATGAATGGATAATCTTTCTTGTTTGACTGTTGAAAACAGCCCGAATCAGAATCCCAGTATTGTAGACAAATCCATTCAGCCAGATTCTTTTTCTGTAGATCAGGTAAAGCATCCAAGGTCGCTCGGTTATATTCAATAGAAATTGGATTCTGAGATTTCATTCTTAAAAAACCCAAGAATCCGGATGCGTATTGGCGAAGATATGAATTCAAAAGTGGATGTCGAGAAAGATCATCTTGGAATAAAGCCAAACGACTTGGGTTTTTTTCTAACAAAAGTATCGCAATAAATTTCACCCAGTTCGACGTAGGCATCAACTGCAGATCCGCTATAATTGTATTTTGATCACTTAAATTTAAATTTTGCTGTTTGACAAAAGACTGCAATAAATACAAAGAAGAACAAAGCGGATTTCGGACTCTGGCAAGTGATCCTTCCGTATTAACAATAGACAGGGGCTTACTTCCACATAAATTTTGAACGTAAGATGGTTCTTCCTTCATTTCTATTTTATCTATTTTCAGATCCTTATTTAGATTTTGGAATCCATCTGTTGCCACCTCCACAACAGCTTTAGCAAAGATCGCCAATTCCCGATCTTCTGGACTTGGACTCCAAACCAAACGATTGGCTTCGTCCCAAAGGCATTCGTTATTTCCAACGCCAAGAAAAGTAAGAACTGTCAAAAAATTCAATCGCTCGGTTCTTGTGTAATCGGCCATAGGAAAGCATTTTTCCATTTTTTTATATTCTGCATTTAGAGCCAATGCATTTTCAAAATTCTTATGAAGAAAATCTGGTAAAAACATCAATGCTGTAAATGCAAAAATATAAAATACAGATCCATAAAAAACGGCACGATTTGATTCAGAACGATATTCAGGACCAGGGTCAGGATAAAGTATCTTTTTCGTTAAAACCATACTTTCTGAAGCCAGATCGTAAAAAGTACGTCGATATGGGTGCAACAAAATTTCAAAAAAAGGTACACCTAAAAAAATAAAACTCAGACACTTTAAAAAAGTGCGATTAAGAACTTGAAAAAA
>CAZFSX010000191.1:0-5520 GCA_964522115.1 uncultured Pseudobdellovibrionaceae bacterium
CAACATCCATTGAAGTTTTTTTGGATCCATCGGTGTAGACATCAGCTGAAGATAGTTTTGCATTTTTTGCATCTGCCCAAGGCTTCGCTGTTGGACAATTTGAATCACTCGATCTGCTGAAAAATAAACGGCAACGATCACCGAAAGGACAACCAAAGGATAAACAAACCATGCTTGCGTAAGTAAGTTCATGATCGATCACCTCCGGTGCCCGTTTTTTTCGGAATACTCAATGGAGGTGCTGCCATCGGAGGAGGCTGCGGAGGTCGTATTCCCACAACAGAGTTCACACTTTGTGAAGTCGGCGTTGGTGAAATACCTTGTGGGTTCGCTGAGGTTCCTACAGCAGAAGAACTCGCGGGTGATGAGTTCGTATTGGGGGCACCAGGTACTGATTTAGCAGCAGAACCTGATGCGGGAATTGCAGCACTGCCGCCGCCCCCAACTTTGACCTCGCCAGAAAAAATATCTCGCGGAATGATCACACCTTTTTTTTCTAATTTTTCAATAAAGGTTGGAATGTGACCTTCCGATCGAAACACACCTTCAATGCGACGATTTTTATCTTGGCCTGTTTCTTTGAATTTAAAGATTTCAGCCAGAGTCACAACTTCACCCTGCATGCCAGCCACTTCAGTGATACTCATGATCTTACGTGATCCATCGGACAGGCGCGAAATTTGTACAATCAATTGCACAGCGCTGGCAATTTGTTCGCGAATGGCCTTCATGGGCAATTCCATTCCCGCCATCAAACACAAAGTTTCAAGGCGAGCGATACATTCCCGGGGATTATTGGCATGGGTCGTTGTCATCGACCCATCATGTCCCGTATTCATGGCTTGCAACATATCTAAGGCTGCACCATCACGAGTTTCTCCGACGATGATTCGATCTGGACGCATACGTAAAGCATTTCGAATCAGATCGCGAATTGTAATGGCACCAGTTCCTTCCATATTCGCAGGGCGAGTTTCCAAGCGCACAACATGGTCTTGTTGCATTTGTAATTCCGCAGCATCCTCAACTGTTACAATACGATCTGTCGCAGGGATATAGGATGACAACATATTTAACAAACTTGTTTTACCAGATCCCGTTCCACCAGAAATCACAATGTTCAAACCATTTTCAACACAGATCTTCAGAAAATCGATCATAGCTTTCGTTGCACTACCAAACTCGATGTACTTTTCACCAGAAATTCCACCTTTTTTAAATTTTCGGATTGTGACGGCAGGGCCATCAATTGCCAAAGGCTCTATCACCGCATTCACCCGTGATCCATCTTTCAACCGAGCATCCACATAAGGAGTTTTTTCATCAATCCGACGCCCCAAGGGTGTCACGATCCGCTCAATGACATTGCGTAAATGCTGATTGGAAGTAAATGTCACTCCCGATAACTGAACTTTTCCATTTCGCTCGATATAAATCTTCTTATGTCCATTCACCATGATCTCTGTCACAGTTGGATCCGCCAGAAGGTCTTCTAAAGCACCAAGTCCCAGAGCCTCTTCAATCACTTCTTTGATAATCTTTGAACGTTCTTCTCGGCTTGCAGCAGGGGCTTCGCGATCCACGATTTGCGACAAGACTTGCAGTGCTTTTTGGCGCAGAGCTTTGTCTTTTGCCTCGTCTGCGGCGTTGTCATTAGGGCTCTTTTTATCCAGTTCCATGGCCTTGATCAGTTCATTATGAATACGAACTTTTAAAACATTCAGGCCATCAACACCCATGGGGATCCCCGTCCCCGATGACTTCGCAGAAGTTTTTAGCTTTTGTAAAATACCGCCTGTCAACCGCCGAACCAACTCGTGATATGACTGAGAAATAGGTGCACGATTATTTCCTAAAACAAAGGGGACAGATTTTTGTAAAGCTCCCATCGCCGAGGCCTCATCCGCTGGAATGGCAGCCAAAATTGGAAGTCGCAAATTCTGTGAAATCATCTGTGGAGTTAAGCCCATGTTTGAATTTTTATTCAGCACAAGTTGCATCATCTCTAAGGGATAGGTTGCAGATAAGAGTTCATTCATTAGTTTCTGAGTTTGATTGACCACGAGAATTTCAGGGGTTGCAATCAAGCACACAGCTGTGGCCTCATCTAAAAGTGCTTTTTGTAAGTTTGTCATTTGGTGACCAATGTCGATCACTAAATATTTAAAATGCCGACTAAAGACTTCCAGTTGTTTCAGAATCGCGTCCGGTGAAACCTGAAGTGATTCTTCTGGACCTTTCACGGCAGGTATCAGCGCAATGGATCCAGAGGGGTGCATCGTCAAAACAGTGTTAAAATTTGCAGGCGTCAGTGCCCCAGAAAACTGCGCTATTTCATTCATGTTTTTGACGGGGCGAACTCCCAGTAAAACCTGAAGATCTCCAGCGCTATTTTGATCAGCATCCATTAAAAGAACTTGTGTCTTGAGCTCCGTAGAAATGGCGCTGGCCAAATTGACAGCGAAGGTGCTTTTTCCAACACCCCCTTTACCTCCGGCCACTGCGATGACAAAACACGATGGATTGATAATCATGAAGTTTAATCCCTTAGCTTAAATTTTTTCTTAATCTTTTCAGCCCCAGCACTTGCAGAACTTTTAATAATCGGAGTCACAAACACCACAAATTGAGATTGCTGCTTTTGGAATTCTTTCGAAGCATACAAGCTGATCAGAATATTTCCGGAATTTTTTCCTGGCATTTTATTGTATCCAGAAACATTTCGATTCGTGATTAAGCCCCCGACTGCAGCACTCTGACCACTGCGAACAATCAAAGACGTATTTAATTCATTCTTCGAAGTTTGAGGACCACCATCTGTTTGCCCAATATAGTTGGATAAACTAAAATCCATATCTAAATTGATGCTATCCGAACGTTCTCCAAGGACAACAGGAGTGATGGCAGATTTGATACCTACATCTACGAAACTTGTTCCAATCACATTGTCTTTTCCCACGGTTTGGTAAGGCAATGCTTGGGTCGAATTTAAAATTCCTTTTTTCCCATCTTGAATAATTAAACTTGTGCTTTCTAAAATTCTTGCATGACCATGTTCTTTTGCCCAATTTAATTTCGGCAGAAGATTGTTGATGACACCAGTGATCGAACTAATCACACCGCCAGATTGCCCACTGGAAGCGCTGAAGGACATTCCTGATTTATCATCAATCATCGGAGTCCAACCAATTTTAAATCCCTTATTATAATCCTTTTGTAATTCCACATAGTGAATCACAATCTGAATCATTTTTCCTGGAGGAGGTGGCGCCGATGGTTTAATCGAAATCAAATTGATCACACCTTCATTGGCTGGCTTACGTTCTTTAATTTTTCCATCAGCAACAGCTTGATCCACTACAATCGGAGGAAGATAGGTTTTAGCTATCACCTCAGCTCGATTTCTTTCATCTTCACTATTCACTGTTCCCTGAAGCATAATTCGATCATTCACGGCACGCACTTCAACTTCTGGGTTATTGATGTCTCGAGCTATGAATTCTGCAATTTTCTTTTGTGCCAATGGCGACAATGTCACTAAACTGGCCGCTTGATCTCCAAATTGAGAAACGACAGAGTGAATACGTCCCATATCTCTGGGAAGAAGGATTTGTCCATCGACAATGATTTTATTATTGATTGTTTTGATCTGAATTCCTTCAATATCGCCAAGTAAAGATTGAATTTCATGAGCAACGGCATCCAATCGACTCTTCTTCACAACCAGGCTGTATTCCACCAAAACTTGTTTCGTCTTCTTGTCTTTCACAACAAAAGTAGCATCCCCTTCTTTAAATGGTCGAAACCGAAGAGTTTTTGTAATGGGATCAATCCCTACCTTTGTCATTCCCTTATAAGAACCAGAAAATTCTACATCTTCTGTCAATGGAGGAAGTTTTTTATCTGTCTCTAATCCTAAAGTCAGAAGAATGTACTCTTTTTTCCGAGTGTACATTTCTTCGTCTTCAGCGAAGACGTGCAAGGACATCATCAAGATGACCATGGCTAGAATTTTGAAATACTGTTTCCCCATATAATCCCCCTCCTACAAATCAATAAAGCGACCTTTAGTTTTATCCGACGATGACGAAGGTGCACGTCCTGAAGGAGTCTTCGACGGAGTTGTTGTTGGAACAGATGGTGCTACCGAAGGCACAATGGGTGCCGAAGGCATCACGGCTTGCGGTATCATACTTGGAGCCACTGCTCCTCGCGCTAAAATCGTATCGGAACTGCTATTAGGCAAATTTGATTTGTCTTTATCGTTCGGATTGCGAAGTGCAAAAAATAAGTTTCCAGGTGAAGTGGCCATTATATAAACTAAATCCTGTGCGTCACGAGGAGTCGCTTCAATTGTAATCGTTCCGTATTTTGTGTCTCCGGTCAGTGAAATTTGATTAACTGCTTTGGTTGCAGAATCATATTCAAATACCCGTGGAATATTATTATTCACATTCACACCTGTTGCTAAGACGATAATATCTTGCATAAGTAAAATAACTTCACGACGCTGATTCATTCCTTTACCTGCATCGATAGCGGAATAAATATCCACGCGATCACCTGGTCGAATCAATTTTGAAACTCCGCGAACCTCATCAACTGGAATTGAAATAGCTCGACGCTGAGGTGACACCTGCAATGCAATTCCTGTTTCTGGTCCTGGTGTCAGTAATTTCGAAGATAAAATTTGTTCACCTTTTTTTATAGGTGCGGCCGCAACCTGACCAAAAACTTGAGATATATCTGTGGCAGCACCTGGTTCGACAAAGTCTTTTGGCTTTGCAATCACAGTCAACATGGTATCGTCAATCGTTTGCATCTCATTGATGTCTATACTGGCAACCACAACTTGCTTCATTTCGCCATACTTTGTGGTTGTTTCCGCTGCCTTTTCTTGAGTGTAGGAATACAACAAGAAGGCTGCAAAACAACCTGCTCCAAGAGATATCCATAATGATCTTGTCTCGTTGTTCATCATAACCCCTTACTGGTCACCACATGCTGCTGTGACACACATCCCGTAGCGAACCTTGATCCACACAGGATTCACACCCTCTGCTATAACATCTGAAACTTTTTCACCAATTTTTGGAATTTCCGTATTATGTATACTGGCCGAGTTTTCGTTTGCTTCCTGTACTGGCATCAATAACGAAATAGATCTGGATGTTGCTGTCCAAATTTTTTCATTTTGAATTTTTTCAGACACCACTCCATGTTGACGAAAACCAGTTTTTTGATAATTCACATCTGATGACCCACCCCTGAGTAAAGTAAGATCAGCTCTGTTTTCGAAGGTCGAAAAGGCATAATTTCTGGCTGCAATCGAATTCAATATCCCAGAGTGTACTACGCCAAAAAATCCAACTCCAAAACTGGTCAAAAGGAAAAAAAGAATCATCAATGGAATGACTTCCAAAATAGACATTCCTTTTTCATTTTTTAAAATGCAGGGTTTTTCAGACTTTAACATCCGTTATCCTCCACTTCAAAATATCCGTTCATATCTTGTCCCTG
>CAZFSX010000192.1:0-5511 GCA_964522115.1 uncultured Pseudobdellovibrionaceae bacterium
AAAAAGATCAAGGCTCTTCGTGATGAAGAAGGAAAAGACGTCTCCTATTTTCTTCGCGTTCATGTGAAAAAAGGCGGATGCTCTGGCCTAAGTTACAAAATGAATTTTGAAAATCAAATGCAAGATGGCGATAAAGTTTTTGAAAACTTTGGTGAAAAACTTGTCGTTGATGGTCCTAGCTTTATGTATTTGATTGGAATGACCTTGGAATATCAAGGTGGCCTGAATGGAAAAGGCTTTATCTTCAACAATCCAAATGCAGCAAAAAGTTGCAATTGCGGAGCCAGCTTCAACGTTTAGCCTTGCACTCTAGCCCCCCTACTTTTCAAAGATTTTCTCACACTCTTTCTTCTGAAGACTCAAAAAATCAGAACCAGAGTGTGAGATCATTTTTTACAAGTCTAAAGAATTTCTTTGTGATTCCAGAGCAAGCACTGTAGAAACTCCGAATGCAAACAACGACACTTCCTTTTACAAAGATGCCTTTGATCCAACCTATTCAAGATGCTTTAAAAGCAACTGGATACGTTCAACCTACACCCATTCAAGAACAAGTCATTCCCTTGATTTTAAATCAACATGATGTTCTTGGAATTGCACAAACGGGAACTGGAAAAACAGCAGCTTTCTGTCTTCCCATCATTCAACTCTTATACAAGACCGCATTTAAGCCAAAGCCATGCACTCCCCGCGCTTTGATTTTGGCGCCAACGCGGGAATTGGCTCTGCAAATTCAAGAAAATCTTGAAACCTACAGCCGTTTTTCTAAGTTAACATCCACTGTGATTTTCGGAGGCGTCGGCCAAGGCAACCAAGTGAAGGCTCTGCAATCTGGAATTGATATTTTAGTTGCAACCACAGGTCGCCTGCTGGATTTGGTTCGCCAAGGATTTGTGAAATTGGACAAAATTGAAATTTTTGTTCTGGATGAAGCGGATCGTATGTTGGATATGGGTTTTTACCCTGATATTTTGAAAATCTTGGAAATGATTCCGAAAAAACGTCAGAATCTATTCTTCTCGGCAACGATGCCTCATGAAGTAACAACTTTGGCTCGCAAAATTTTGCATGAACCCCATCGCGTGGAAATCACTCCTGCAGCTCGAACAGCTGAAAAAGTGGAACAGTTCGTTGCCTATCTGGATCGGGAACGCAAGTTAGATTTCTTAATGCATGTCTTGAAGGATAACAGCCTTTATAAAGTCATTTTATTTGTTGAAATGAAACACGTCGCCAATCGTATCACTGAAAAATTAACAGCTGTAGGAATCCCCGCAGCGGCCATTCACAGTGATAAATCCCAGGGGGCTCGCCAAAGAGCTTTGGATGAATTCAAAACTGACAAACTTCGCGTCTTAGTAGCGACTGATATTGCAGCCCGAGGAATTGATGTGGATGGAATCACTCATGTGATCAACTACGATCTTTCCCATTTAACAGAAAGTTATGTCCATCGTATTGGCCGTACCGCTCGCGCAGGGGCCGCAGGAAAAGCTTTGACCCTTTGTACTTCCGAAGAAAAATCTTTTTTATTTGCCATTGAAAAGGAAACTCGAGCAAAAATTCATCTTTGGCCCGATAATCCCTTTCACTCTGTGGCTGCAGAAACAGCACCCGTCATTGGAGTTGGAAAAGCCAAAGCAGCTTTAGAAGCCAAACGTATTGCCAATAAGCAGGCTAACCGTAAGGGTGGCAGCGGGCGACGTCATGGCGGAGGCGGCGGAGGAGGATCATCTGCCCGTGCCTCTTCCAGCAACGAAGGACGTAAGAGCGGCGGGACTTCTTCTGCTGGTGGACGCAGCGGCGGTGGCCATAGCTCAGGCGGAGGAAAATCCAAAGCCTCCTATGCCGCAAAAAAATCCTTCCGCGGCAAATCGAATTCTCGACGAGGCTAACCCCTTCGTCGAGTTTATTCCAACAAGGAACTACTTTTCTTTCAAAATTAAAATTGGCTGGATGGATGGTCCCAAAAGATCATCGTCTTTTTTATTCGACCCACTCATATTGCGAGCTAATCCTGAAGCATTCCGTACATAGACAGCATCAATAGCATAAGCATGACCATCAAATGTATTCACAATATTACGAAGCTCAAATCCCCTTCGACGACCATCCACTGTTGTAAAATAAGACTCTTCATAAATTGGCTGCACAACCCACTCTATAGGATTCTCGGCAACAAGTTTTGCAATATCTGCCCACGTTCTTCCGTTTTTAGTTTGGCCAGGACCTAACAAACGACCAATATAAACGCCATGCCCCTGTCCTGCGTCTCGACGGGATTTCACAACCCACTTTTCTCGGTCCGCGAAAATCTTTTGATGAAATCGAATCGTCTGAAGCTCCGTCGCTTTTTGAAAGGACTCATAGGGAGTATCGTTCAGAATAGGTTCTTCCTTGAGATAAAAACGAACCATTTCTGGAATTAAGGACGAAACACCTTTGTCCGTCATGATTTCAATTCCAGGTGGATTGTTTTGTTTCCATTGTCGGAATCCACCTTTCATCCAGTGATTCCAAAAGTCAGGAAGAGTATGACTGAGCTCAAATTCATCTGTATAAAACCTGGGGGAAATTCTTTGATAACTTCCAAAATGAGGATCCAAAGGATCTGTGTAATATTCCAACCAAAAATCCGTGATGGGACGCAATTTGCCATTGACTAAAATTTCGTATCTTTGAGGCTGAGGGTTGAAGAAAAATTGATCACGCCCCCAATTGCTGACAACGATGATTCCATGTTTTTCAAATTCGGATTTGATCCAATTCCTTGCCTCTGGGTGATAAGCATCTTCGTACTCTGTGTACATCACAGACACACCATCTTTCACGTTGCTAAAAGATTGAGCACGTTGAGCATGACGAATCATATTATCAATCAAATATTGCCTTCCATCGACAAAATCCTTTGTCAACTCAGCATCAGGAAATCGAGAGACTATCGATTGAAAAACTTGAGCCATCCTCAAGTTACCACCAATTGCTCCGGTATCAGATTCCAGAGTTTTGATAGCATAGGAACCATCGGGCTGTGGCACAAGGACAGTATCCATAGCCAGAGAAAGATCGAAGCTAGATTCTTTCGCGGAATCTGTCCCCACAATTTCACGTGCAAATCCTGGACTGGTCCGCACAATTTTCTCTATCACAGGGGAGTATTGGAAAATGTGAGGTTTTTCAGATGAGTAAATATCCTTCATAAATGCGACCACGGCACGAGCACGCTGCTCAGATGCAGCTTTTAAAGATCGCCAAACTCCAGGCTGAATAACTAAGGGCAATGCTTCCGTCGCATACCCATTTTCCTCTTTCAATGACTGGCGAAGCTGACGACGATCATCGGCACCCATTTGCTCGAATTGAGTACGCAATTTTTGATAAGAGGAAGACGGGACCTTCAAAGGATCCATAAAAATACTTCCACGGATATTGGATAGGTCAGCTTCTCCAAGAGCCAGTTTCGAAGGAAAAATAGAGTTACATCCTCTTGATGCATGAGCAGATTTCACATCTGATTCGGAGGCAAAGACAAAGGTCTCAGAAAACAGAACAGCCAGTGCAAAAATACAAATTAACTTTTTTCCCAATAGCTGCATACAAATCTCCTTCGTCAATTCCGTTCCATATAACTTTGAAACCGCAGAATCTAACGAAGGAGGTTTTGACAGTCAATGCGATCATTTCAAGATGATGAAAAAGCAATACATCAAGGGCTTAACCCACATATCTCCACCTGGAGTCAGTAATGTTTTCATCTTAGAGATCTATCTATTTTTTCTTCTTTGGAGCCAATGGTTGAACCAAACATTCTGCCGTATTGATGTCTAACTGATGCGTGTCGGGATTCTGTTGTGCCGAACAAGTAATCAATTTCTTTCCACTGGGGTCTGTGATGGCGATCGTATAACCTGCGCCAAAACCGGGTCCATACTTTGTCACCTGAATGCTTTCTGCACCTATTTGTGGATCCATCACATTTAATTTTTCCAAAACCTGAATCAATAACCAAGCCGATCCAAATACCGCTGGGGCATGATTTTCTACCGTCAGAACTTCAGACTCAGATCCTGAAGCCTTCAAAGTGTACATCGACGCCACTGAAAATCCAAAAATTGCTAGAGTTGAAAATAGAATATTTTTCATCATAAAAACCTCCTTAGGTTGCAAGAACAGTACTGAAACAGGCCAAGGAAGGACAAGATATTTATGCATAAAAGTTCTGACTTGAAACAATGGATCATCTTATGGGTGGAATCAATTTTTGAAATAGAAATTTAAGGATGGATGCATCGATGTTATTAATGGGCCAAAACGACACCTAGTGTATGTTTTGCGGCTGCAAAAAACTCAATGGCCTCAAGATTGGCTGCATGAATTTTGGATGGCAACAAAACGGAAGACATCAACATCGTTTGTTCATCCTTCGAAAGTTTTTCAAAATCACCAACACCCAATTGATTCACAACTGTGGAAAATGCTTTCACCGAAGAATCATTGTAATCATGATAGGTTCCTATCAAATAGGTCGAATTGGTTGCGACTCCACCGATTCCACCAGCCACACGAATAAAAAGTTGCCGACCTACCGAAGCAGCAATCCCCGTTACAACAGTCAATCCGATCCGTCCAGAAAGGCTGATCAACTCTTCCATCCGATGCTGATCATACCAAGCCCGTGCAGCTCCACAATATTCTGGATGTTCCTTCACTATATCTTGAACGATATTTGAGTAAATCAAGAAGACATCAGGTTTTTTCTCAGAGTTTTCTTTCAATCGCAAAAGTACTTGTTCGGAATTATTTTGAACTTTCAAAAAAGCAGCGCGAAGTTCTTGGTAACTTGGTTGAGAGTTTTCAATATAAATAAGTATCGGAGCTTTTCGTAGCATTTCAAAATAAATCTTCTGATACTTCTGTCGAATGCGTTCCACCCGTGCCTGAACGTACATTTCTTCTTGGGAACGATACATCTCATTCAAAGACTGCTGAGATAAAAATCTTGATGAGGTCGTCCATTTCACTTTTTGATGCTGACTTTGAAACTCTTGTTGAAGAATGCCAATTTCAGCATCAAATAGAGAAAGTGCAATTTTTTCCTCGATGGAACTGAGTGGAATAAGTTTTGTCACTCCAAAGAACGGATGTTTCACTTCAGGATCTATCTTCACCAAGGGACCGTCTGTAAAAACGTTGCCTCGAAAGCGAGGATGTCCAAGAGCCAAAGCCACTCGCATCATCCGCCAACCTTCCATAATTTGTAAACTTAAGGGATCTAAAGAGTTATGACAAAATTCAGGAACAATCTTTTGATCCAAATGAATCTTGGAAAAAAACTGAGTGGGTTTATGTTGAAGGGCATCCACACAACTGACCAACATTTCGGCCTGAAATGCATTCACGTGCAAATATTCATAGGTTTTGGCTTGAAGATTTTTATAAAATTTTGCCACAGGACTTGCTGGATTTTGCAGCAAAGCACGTGGGTCCGTGACATCCATCACGGAATTTGCA
>CAZFSX010000193.1:0-5509 GCA_964522115.1 uncultured Pseudobdellovibrionaceae bacterium
TGGCGAGTATATGACTCAAATGACATTTCAAAATATCACTCAAGATGAGGCCCGTCAGCTTTTGGAATTTTTCCGCCAAAATGATGGTGCAAAATAATTCCTATAGATCCTTTGCCGAGAAACCTTGTTTCTCGGCAGCTCGGACTTGAAAAATTTTTAATAAAGTCAACTGACGGTGCCTTAGCTGAAAGCCCATTTTTTGCAGAAGAAAAACCAAAGCTGGCTGATAAGATGCACTTTCTACATGCAAAATAATCCTCTGCTGTCCCATGTTTTTCAATCTTGAAAAAGCTTCTGACAATAATCCTTGCCCCACACCTAAACCCTGCCATTCTTTGCGAACAGATAAAAACTGGATCCATGCAGTCTGAGATTGCGTATCTGCCCAAACCCGAATAGCACCAACAATTCCATCCTGAGGCGCCTGCGCAACCATATCCAATCGAAGAACCTTGCTGGCTTCAAATTTTTCCAACAAAACTGGATTTATCACTTCCGCGCACTCCACAGATCCACTCTGTTTTAAAAATTCGGAAATTAATGATAAATCAGAAGATGAAATTTGCTTAAAAACAATCCCCTGATTCGGAGTCGAAACCATGGGACTTTGAAAATCCAAACACCACTCTTCTCTTCGACTTGGATCAATCAAAAAACCTTTTTGAACCCATTTTTTAATAGCTAGATCCGACTCTAAACCCACATGCAGCGGAACCAGAAATCGATCTTCATGCATTTTCATCGCCATTTTTTGACGCATTTCAAAGATCCACTGAAAGTATTGCTCAAAATATTTATCTGCAGAAGATTTTTTTGAAAAGAAAAATAACTCCTGCTCCTGATTGGAAATAGCTAAAGCCCTTAGAATTCCCTTGGGCGTTTTCCAAACACGACTTCCTAAAGCATCATCCCCTTGACGCAGAAAAAAAAGCTCCAACTCTGCGGGGTGAATCTGCAACTGATGGGGATTCTCCTCCATCATCTCGTTAAGAAGTTGAAAGGCCCATTCCCTCAATTGCTTATTTGTGTATTTAGGATTTTTCATGTTTCGGTTGAATATTCCTTCTTTTAAGTCGAAGCTCTCGACGAGCAATCGCATCTTGAAATCGTTGTTTTTCTTCTGGAGATTCTAATTCTAACTCGGGAACCTCTTTCGGTTTTCCGTTGGAACCTAATGCAACAAAAGTTAAATACGCAGAAGAAGTATGAAAGGTTTCACCCGTTCTTGGGTTTTCAGAATCCACACGCACACCCACTTCCATGGAAGAACGCCCGACCCAGTTCACACTGGCTTTTAAATTCACAACCCAACCTTTATATACAGGAGCTATAAAATGAAGATCATCCACACTGGCCGTCACCACTTCACTATTGGAATGGCGCTGAGCTGCGATGGCTCCGGCGATGTCGATCCATGACATGATTGTACCACCAAAAATGGTACCAAAAGAATTTGTATGTGTCGGTAAAACAAGTTGGGTCATTACCACCTGTGAATCTTTAACTTTTTTGCCCTTCATAAGTGGCAATAACCCTTCCTAAGACACGGAACAGGAATTAGATTCCTGCGCCAACGTCTGAATTCCCATTGCGGTTCCCCGTGTCGATCCCACGAATTCCCATTGGAATGATCGTTTGAGCAACTGTGGTATTTCCCGCAGGGATTGTTGCTGTTGCGTTCAAAGTGTTCACTGGAGTTGCAGCAACTGGTGCAGCTGCTGCCTCAACACGAGCTTCACTTTCAACAAATCCCAAATGAGGCAAGCACCATACGATCAACTGAGCGCGGCTCTTGACATTCATTTTTTTGTAGATGTTTGTTAGGTGAAACTTCACCGTCTTTTCCGTGACAAAAAGCTGGTTCGCAACTTCCTTGTTGGACAAGCCTTTAGAAACTAGTTCCGCCACCTCAGCTTCACGATTCGAAAGACCTTTTTGTATCAGGATATCTCTGAGCATCCTTGCTCCCTCCCGCTAATTGTTAATAGACCTCTTGCTTATCTTTTAAGTTACCTTTTGTAACTTCGGGATCATCCTGATCCCTACTTTTATATTAGACACACAAACTTTCGTTTCGGCTAGTCGAGTCTTTATTCTTCTGAAAATCGCGACAAAGGACCTAATTATCTACCTTTATCGACTTCCTCCAACCATCTCTCAACACAACTAGACCAAAATGAAACACGAGTTCCTGTATCAAAGTCTGCCCTCTTTTTTTTTCAATGGCAATAGGTTTGGACTCTAGTTTTTAAAAACTAGACCGATAAATCATCTGTGAATGCAATTTTCCATCAGCCTTGAAAAGGAGCTTAGGAATGTATCCTCCAACTACAAAGTTTCTAGTCGTTGACGACTTCGCAACAATGCGCAAAATTATTAAAAAGGTTCTTGTTGAACTTGGCTACAACAATGTGGAAGAAGCCGACGATGGGAACAAAGCACTTCCCATGTTACAACAGGCTGCTGCTGCAGGTGCCACTTATGATTTTGTTATCTCGGACTGGAACATGCCAGGCATGACAGGCATTGAGCTTCTTAAAGCCTGCAAGAATGATCCTGTCTTGAAGAATTTACCCTTCATGTTGGTCACAGCAGAAAGTGAACAAAAAAATATCGTTGAAGCTGCCAAAGCAGGTGTCAGCGATTACGTTGTGAAACCTTTCAATGCAGCAACACTCAAAGGTAAGCTTGAAAAAATTTACGCAAAACAAAACGGTCAAAAAGCCGCCTAATCTGGGCACCTCATAAAGAAAGGAGCTCAGTATGGCAGCAGAAAACTTTAATATGAACCCCCTGCTTGATAAGCGCTTGATCAATGCCTTTATTGAAGGCGTTGTGAAGACTTTATCAACCATGGCTCAGACCGAAATCACCACAGGTAAACCGACTGTTGAAACAACCTTTAAACCCAAAGGAGATATCGCAGGTCTAGTTGGAATGGTTGCTGGCAGCATGAAAGGCACCATGTCGATCTCTTACACCAAAGAGGGCATCTTCACTATTTTAGAGAATATGTTGGGTGAAAAGTATACAGATATCAATGATTCCGTGGCCGATGGTGTTGGAGAACTTACCAATATGATCTACGGCACAGCAAAAACAACTTTGAACCAATTGGGTTATGCTTTTGAAATGGCCATCCCAACTGTCATTCGAGGAACGTTCACGATTTCAAAGTATCACTCAGGCGCTACCTTGGTTATTCCATTTAATTTAAAATCTGGTCAAACCTTCTATGTTGAAATTACAGTTCAACAAGGACAATAAAATTTTGAATTTATAATATCGACTTAAAAAACCCAGTCAAGGCTGGGTTTTTTATTTGAAAGCGAACTCCGAACAACAGAATCCTTACAAAAAAAAGATACTAGATTATCATTCTATCATCTTCGCCAGCACAAATATCAGACCCCTCGAATCTCATTCATCAAGGCCTTATGCAATAACATCATATCATTGTTTGATTTTCGAACTCGCTCCATCAAGGCCAAGGCAATACGATTCAAAATACTAACGGCCCACTTCGGATGAGCCTCACAAAAGTCAGAGAATTTTTCTTTTGTGAGTACAAAGCACTGTGTTTGAAGATCGCAGATCACTGTCGCACTTCGTGGTTCATTGTCAATCAGGCCGCCTTCTCCTAAGGCAGGGTGAATATCCCCCTTTAAAATGACAACCTTGTACATATCTCCATCGGGTGTGTTTTTAAAAACACTGACTTGCCCATGGATAACAATATAAAACTCATCCCCCATGGTACCTTCTTTGATCAGAACGTGCCCCTGAGGATACTCTTTGATCACCATCAATTCCATCAAGGTCTTTAATGCTTCATGGTTTTCTTTTAAACCTGCAAACAAACTCACATGAGATAATATACCTAAGTGCGCCTCAGACATGAGCTTGCCCTTCCTGACGATGCTCAATCACAATCGCCATGGATCCATCCCGAATAACATAATCTAAATCCGGAGAAAAAACTGGCTTGTTAAATCTCAATGATTTGACGGCCTGTAAATTATCCAACAATTGTTTCATGTTTGGAGTTTGCTGAGCCCGACGAATCGCAGATTCTTTGGCGCGGTGACTATTCCCCGAATTTTCCAGGATACCAATCAAGGTCGAATTAGGTTCATTGGACTCAAAGTAAGTTCTAAAATCTGCATATTTCGTTTCAATAAACTTTTCATCTATTTTTTTAGTAGCCAAAAAAACACTGCCTCCGGGATCCAACAAATCCTGAAACACACTTGTCAACCCAATCCCCGTTGAAGCATTTGCCAAAAGTAAACGTGAATAATTTCGAGAATAAATAATTTCATGAACATGGGCTAACTTTAAATACTGATCCATGGATGCATCAAGTATTTCAGCCACAACGGGTGTTCCCTTGGCAATATTATTTAAAGTCATCGCCGTCATAATTGTTCGCGCATCCGCTTCTGTGATTGTAGGTATTTTTCCATCAGGGTCTGGAGTTGCATCAGCAAGAATTAATACCTTCGCTGCTCTTTCAGGAGCCGCTTGCTTCATGACAAGTTCATTATAAAATTCACCCTTAATCACTTTCACTTTTTTTAGACGTGGGTTCAGCAAGACACTTTCAATTTCAGCATCACCCACCGCATTCAGTAGAAGTAATTTTTCAGCATCCACTTTGGTTCCAGAATCGATGATATGCAATAAAAGTGAAGCCATTTCATCTTTCCAACCACACACAATAAAGTGGTCTTTCAATGTATTGGAATCCACATACCCTCTTCTTTCTCGCAAAGCGCGTTCTAAAAAGAAACTTGAAATCTTCGCAGTCACGATGGCAATACCAACAACTCCGCTGACCATCAAAAGGCCGGCAAAAAATCGACCTTCAGGTGATATCGGATATTTATCCCCATACCCAACCGTTAGCAGAGTGACGATCCCCCACCACACAGCATCCTGATAACTATTGATATTGTGATCCTTCACTGGATCTTCGAAATGCCAAACAATGGCGGCGATCACAAACCAAGAAGAAGTAATGAAAAGAATAGCTGTTAAAAAAGGACTTTGAATAAGAAAAATCCTAAGAGCTTCATAGCGACTTTTGATGGAATTCAAGATGCGACTCATTCCACAACTCTAACAAGCAGAATGAACTTTATTCAGACCTAATGATCTGCGTTAGGACGTAGATCAAGGCAAATTTTTAATCCTTCTGAATCCAACGAACACCAGATCTTGAAAAATCTAGATGATTGATTCCTTGATAAATCTGCATCCAAGACGAAAGACTAATATAGATCACAAGAAATAATCCAAGAATCCAATGCTTTCTTGCTGGCCAAATTCGCAAACGTCTTTGAACCACTCGCGTTTCACAAACCCAATCAACAAGATGAGTTCGATCAAAACGGAAAAAAGCTGTTGAATAAAGCGCATTTCCAAAAAACAAAGAAAAATGCTCCATAAAAACTCTTAAAAAACATTGGAATTTGGTCAATGCTACATCTGGATTTTCACTTGAAAC
>CAZFSX010000194.1:0-1140 GCA_964522115.1 uncultured Pseudobdellovibrionaceae bacterium
CCCCATGCAATGAAACTGATCGCAGACTATGTCCAAGAAGAGTCTCAACAAAAAGAAATTCAAAGTACGTTCCATGTGATAACAAATGGAACTTTATTGAACGACGAGTGCATTGAAATTCTTAAAACCTTCAATCCTAGTATTTCTATCAGTATTGATGGACCTTCCGAAGTGAATGATAAGGTTCGCAAACCTAAGTCCTTACGCTTTGGAACTCAAGCAACCATCGATGGAATTTTTCGCCTGAATCAGTCGAAAAAGTTCTTTCGAAAAATCTCTTCCAGTAGCACCTTCAATCACGAACATTTGGATGTTCTGTCAACTTGGAATTTTTTGCGCCAACTTCCTTTGGATAGTTTTCAATTTGATTTTGACTACCTTTCTCTCAATGCTGATGACAATGCCATTTACGTCAAAAATATGGAAAAAACCTTGCAGGCAGCCTATGAACTTGGCGGAGAAACTGAACTTCGTAAAATCACTTTTGCTGACAGTCTTTTCCACCAATTGGATCAAAAATTTATAACTCCCAACCATTGTGGAATTGGCAAAGAATTTAAAATAATGGATGCCAATGGAAAAAATTACCTCTGCCATTGGTTTATCGGGACCGAGGGCGCAGAAATTCCTCCCGTGACAGGAATGCAGGCCCCCTTGGCTGAAAAACTGAATTTAAGCCAACCACTGAATGAAAAGATTGGCTGCAACACCTGCTGGGCCCGAAACATCTGTGGTGGAGGTTGTACTTTTGTCCACAGAAATTACCTTGAAAAGGGACAATTAGATCAAAATTATTGCATTCGAACAAAAGCCTTGATAGCAAACGTAATTGGGTATTACGTGAAAAGCCGCCAGGGCATTGAACTTGAAGAAGGAGTCCTTCATGAACAAACATATTAAGAAAATTAAACCGGCAGCAAAACCACCTGAGGAAAAAACCGTCAAAACAACCTCTATCCTTGCATGCGAGCCAGGCAGAGAAGGCGGATAGTGTTTCTTTTCAATTGTATTTATGATAAACCTCTTACCAAACAGTGAGAGGTTTTTTTATGCCATTTTTCCGTAATTTTGTTCAAAAGATTCAAAAAAATCGCATATCACGTTACTTTTTCATGATTCTAATGGCCTCGACAGCAGGCT
>CAZFSX010000194.1:1150-5505 GCA_964522115.1 uncultured Pseudobdellovibrionaceae bacterium
AATTCAGTTCAGGTCCATCGATGATTATCTCCTAAATCTAAGAGTTAGATATGACTTCCGTTTTTCAAAAGCAAAAACTACGGCGGTTATTTTAATTGATAAAACAACAGTTCGACTTTTAAAACGTGTTCCCAATATGGAGGACCACACCCAAGCATTAAAAAACCTAAAAAAAATGAATCCAATTTCAGTTGTTTATACTCCAACAATGTTAAAGCCATCTTTAACACTGATTGATTCAGATGGTGATCAAAGACTGCATTTTGCAAAAACATTATCTGAATTTTCCCACGTTTTCCAAATAACTGAGGATCTTCCAACAGAAAATGAAAAACAAATAAGATATCTCACAGAACCATTTGATAAAGTTCAAATTGCCTCAAACCCAGTTACAGAATATAGATTTTTACTCACAACCAAAACAATCCCCTACAAAATAATTCTAACTTACAACCAACAAGAGCTTGGAAATATACTTATATCTCGACTTCTCAAACCTCAAAATCAACTCACCATCAACCAAATCAATGGTGTTTATGAATATATTGGTACAGATCAAACTCTTGTTGATTTTCAACCCACTGAAAATTTAAATGTCGTGAAATTTGAAGATTTATATCGTGGCACTTTTGATGAAGAGTTATTAAGGAATAAACTCATTCTCATCGGGGAAAAATTAGATACTCATGCCAGTGACTCCGTGTTTACACCCTACTCGTTTGAACCTTCCACTCAAATACCTAAAGTTTTTTGGCATTCGATGGTGATTGAAACACTGGCGCAGAACTCGGCACCCTATCGATTGCCTCCTTGGATAGGGACAGTACTGACAATCCTTGTATTTTTCCTCACATACTTTGCTGTTTTTCACATGAAACCCCTTGATGGCCTTCTAACCCTTATTGGAATTTCCACAGCCTATGTTTTGGCCAGTTATATTTTATTTCTAACTACCCATGCGTTGATTGAAATGGCCCGGCCTCTGTTTGCTGTTTTTATTTACTATTACTTTTTTATCCCCTATCGCTTGATTGTGGAAAGTCGACGTAGCTGGGAATACTTTCAAAAGAACCAACTTCTCAGCCAGGTTGAAATCCTGAAAACGAATTTTATTTCGATGATGTCTCATGATTTAAAAACTCCTTTAGCCAGAATCCGTGGCATGACCGATGTGATTGCTAAGGATAGCCAACCCATCAGCTCCGCTCAAAGAGAAGCCTTGGACACAATTCGGCAGTCCACAGAAGACTTAAATAAGTTCATTACGACCATTCTGAACTATGCAAAAATTGAAAGCGAAGGCGTTCAACTGCACCTTCAATCCCGGGATATAAACCCCTTAATTGAAGAAATTACAAAAAAGTATGAATTCATGGCCAAGCTAAAACACATCCAAATCCAGCATGAATTGGAACCGATGTTTAGCATTCCCATGGATCCTGATCTTATCCGCCAGGTCCTTGGAAACTTGCTTGAAAATGCCATTAAATATAGCCCCGATGGTAGCCGTATACTTATTACCAGCGAAGAGGTGGATGATAAGATTATTGTTCAGGTTGCAGATCAAGGAATGGGAATACCAGCTGACGAAATTCCAAACATTTTTATGAAATTTTTTCGCAGTAAAGATGTCAAAGCTTCTCCCATTAAGGGCTCTGGATTGGGGCTTTACCTAGCTAAATACTTTGTTGAACTTCATCAAGGACAAATTTTTGTTGAAAGTTCCACTGGGCAAGGAACAACTTTTACGGTACAGTTGCCCCTTCAGCATAAGAGAGAGCAGCCAAAGTAATTCCATTGTTTCGGAGGGCGATAACATGTATCGAGTTCTTGTTGTTGATGACGATCAAGGTTTAAGAAGTTCGATTTCTTCTGTTCTCAAATCCACTCAAAAATATGAAGTCGATGAAGCTTTTGATGGATTGAATGCTGTTGAAAAAATCAAAGCTAATGAACTTTATGATATCGTCATTCTTGATGTCGATATGCCTCGGTTGAATGGACTTGAAGCCCTGAAAATCATCAAGGATCTACAGCCCGGAATGATCGTTATCATGATGACAGCCTATGCAACCATTGACTCCGCCATCCAAGCTGTCAAAGATGGAGCTTTTCACTACCTATCCAAACCTGTTCAATCCGAAGAACTGATCTCATTGATGGAAAAAGCCCTACAAGCACATATTCTGATTTCAAGCGTTGCTAGCAGTAGCCCTGTACTTATGGAAGGCGGAAGAAAGTTTATTGGTAATGCTTCTCAAATGCAGAAGGTTTTCCATTTTATTTTGAAACTTTCTAAAGTCGACACTCCTGTTTTGATCCGCGGCGCCTCGGGTACAGGAAAAGAATTAGTTGCTCGAGCTATCCACTTTAATTCGATTCGCAAAGATGAAAAATTTGTCGCTATCAACTGTTCTGCCATCCCAGATAATCTTTTTGAATCTGAACTTTTTGGGCATGAAAAAGGTTCTTTCACTGGCGCAGATCAAAGAAAAATTGGAAAATTTCAATATGCAGAAGGTGGAACTTTGTTTCTTGATGAAGTTGGTGATCTTCCAGCACATATGCAAGTAAAACTGTTAAGGGTGCTTCAAGAAAAGCTTTTCTCACCGGTTGGATCGAATCGAGAAATCCCAACAAATGTTCGAATTGTTGCAGCGACAAATCGCCCCCTGGAAGAAATGATGAAGAACGGATCCTTCCGAGAAGATTTGTTTTATCGACTGAATGTCATCCCAATATTTTTACCACCACTGGCTGATCGTATTGATGACTTAGACAGCCTTGTTCATATTTTCATTCGAAAGCTGAATGAATCTCATCAAAAGAAAATTTTAGGAATTTCCAATGAAGCTATGGTAGCCCTGAAAAAATATTCATGGCCTGGAAATATTCGAGAATTAGAGAATGTAATCGAACATGCTTTTGTTCTTGAAAATGAAAATCAGATCTCTTTGATCAGCTTACCTGAACATATCTTGGCCGCGGCTGGGATTAATATGCCTGAGTATGATCAAATGTTTTTCTCACAATCCAACAAGCCTTCTTCAGCGGGAAATCTTTCTGCGTCACCCAATTCCAATCCAGAGGATGATGCCCCTGCAGATGAAGAAGATGTTGCACCACTAGCTTCTTCAAATTCTCAGGGTGCAGGCAAAGTCGACGAACATCTTGATTTTAATCTGCAAAAAGAAATGTTTGAAAAAGAATTCATCACGAAGGCTTTAAAAATGTTCAAGGGAAGGATCAATCAAACATCCTTGCATACGAATATTCCCAAAAAGACATTGTTAAGAAAAATTGAAAAATTTGGGATCAACCCAAGTGACTTCGATATAAAATAGCCCAAAGTCCAGTCCGTTTTTCCTTTTACGACCTCTAGCTCTGATGGTGAATTCCGAAGAGTAGGGGGTAGAAAAGGAAACGGATGTTTCATGAAATTAGATATTAAGAACCTCAAAAGTAAAATGCTCATTGTTGATGACGAGGCCGATTTGCGCGAAATCATGGCTGAGATTGCTTCAACCATGGATATTCCATCTGCCACCTTTGCAAGTGCTGACGAAGCCCTTGCTGCGGCTGGGCCCTTTGACCAATATTTCATGGTACTTTCTGATTTCAAAATGCCTGGAAAAAATGGTGTTCAATTTTGCCAATCCATTCGTGAACAAGGGTTTGATACACCCTTTGTGATTTTGACTGGGTTCGCAGACAAACAAATGGTGATCCAAGGTCTTAACGCCGGAATCACTGAATTACTTGAAAAGCCAATTCACACAGACGCCCTTGAGCGAGTCATCCAAAAACATGCTGAAGCTTATATTGCTAAACAAAAAGCAAAAGAAGATGAAAATAAAGAATTGATCGGTTTTTTTGTCGATGAAACGAAAGAACTTTATAGTGATCTTGAAGAAACTCTTCTTCGATTAAAAGAGGTTCCTTTGGATCCTCTTTTAATCGATGTTGTTTTTCGAAAAATCCATTCCGTCAAAGGCGGAGCTTCAGCAATTCCTGGCGCTGAACTTCTTGCAAAATTAAGTCATGAATTTGAATCACGACTTAGTTTTATCAAGAACAATCGCTATCAGCCACATCAAGAGGAAATCCCTGTCTATCTGGATGCTGCAGCACTAAGCTTGAAGATAGCAGATGCTCTTAAGACATCGACGGACGAAGTAAATACGTATTCTGATGCTGTTGACCATACAATAAAGTTATTTTTAAATCTTCCCAAAGTTTCTGCCGTTGTTGAAACAGCAGATCCTGGAACTCCTCCCGCCGTAGGAGTCGCCAAAGGACTTGAAGATGATGGATCGTTTCATGAAGAAGAGATCATGGTTAAAAATAGCCAATTG
>CAZFSX010000195.1:0-5407 GCA_964522115.1 uncultured Pseudobdellovibrionaceae bacterium
TGATCGACTTTTGAGGTCAAATTGGTTCATAATGCAGGGACAAGAACCCACAGAAGCATTTGGAAAGACAGCAGGGGGACCGATGATCCTTTTGGATGGAAAAAAAATTTCAGCGCAGCGGCGAGCAGTCCTCAAACAGGCTGTCTTTGATTTCTCCCTTCAACATGGCCGTAGTCCTACTTTGGCAGTGATCTTGGTGGGAGATAACCCTGCAAGCCAAGTCTATGTCCGCAACAAGCAGCTGGCCTGTGCTGACGTGGGTTTGAATTCTTTGAAGTATCATTTGGAGCAGGACAGCTCTCAGCAGAAAGTTCTGCAACAGATTCAGGAGTTGAACCAAAATCCCACCGTGGATGGCATTTTATTGCAGTTACCGCTTCCCGCTCAATTGAATGCCGAGGTTTTAATTGAAGCCATCGACCCCAGCAAAGACGTGGATGGATTTACGTCCACCAATTTGGGGCGTTTATTGACGGGCTCGAAAAAGGCTGTTTTGCCTTGCACGCCGAAGGGGATCGTTCAATTGTTGAAAGATTATCAGATCCCACTTCAGGGGCAAAATGTGGTTGTTGTGGGGCGAAGTCTGATTGTTGGCAAACCTGCCGGATTACTTTTCTTGCAAGAGAACGCCACGGTGACCTTTGCACATTCTAAAACCCAGGATCTTCGCCGTCATTTGCATCAGGCAGATATAGCCATCATTGCGGCGGGATCCGTTGGATTTTTGAGCGCAGTGGACTTTAAAAAAGGGGCTGTGCTGATCGATGTGGGCATTCATCGTGTGCAAGATCGCTGGATGGGAGATGTGAACCCCGAAGGACTTCAGGATGTTTTATCCGCAGCAAGTCCTGTCCCTGGGGGGGTTGGTCCCATGACCATCACTTCTTTGCTTGAAAATACTTTGCTTTTAGCGCAAAGAAGAGAGTCTTAACTCTTCCACCAAGGAACCAATCATGTTGACAGTTTGGAGGCTTCGTAAGGGAGCCGATGTGCGCGTGCGTTCCCAGCATCCCTGGGTTTTTTCCAATGAACTGACGGAAAGTCCCAAGGGGCATACTCCTGGGAATCCTGTTCTATTGCAAAGCCATCAGGGGCATTTTTTGGCCTGGGGTTATGGGAACCCTCATTCTCAGATTGTTTTCCGGCCCCTGTCTTTTTTAGAACATGATTCTGAACCCTGGTCAGAGGAAGCCCTCAAGAAAACTCTGTTAAAAGCATGGAAGGCCAGATTTCAACTGGGTTATTCTCGAAGTTTTCGTCTGTGCTTCGGTGAAGCCGATATGTTGCCGGGCTTGGTGGTGGATCGCTACTTGGTTCGCACTTCGAAGGGAGACTTCGTTCAGGCCTTGGTGGCTCAAATTTTGACAGCAGGAATGGAAGTTTTATTGAAAGATGCTTCTGCTTTGCTTTTATCTGTGGCTGAACAGGCCCATCGCTTGGGTTACAGCTCGCTAGGTTCTGATAAGACGGCCATTCTTTTGCGAAGAGATGTCAGTGTTCGTAAGCTGGAGGGTTTGGAAATGCTCCCCACTGCTGTGACACCTGCTGCGTCCTGTGCCGATGTTGATTATGCTTGGTGCGATACTTTGGTGGACAGTGTGGACAGGCAGACGGATTTGGTTTTGACGGGGGATCTTGTTGATGGTCAGAAGACGGGATTTTTTTTGGATCAGTCGGAAAATATAGAACGTCTGGGTTTTCATTTGCAGCGACGTCCATGGAATCAAATTTGCGCAGGGAAGCCGGTAAGGATTTTGGATCTTTGTAGTTTTGCAGGTCAATGGTCATTAAAGTTGGCTCATCATTTGAAGCAAAATGGGGTGCCTGTGGAAGTTTGTTTGGCCGATGTTTCCAGCAAAGCTCTGCAGCAGGGAGAACTGAATTTATCACGCTTGGGTGTGCCCGTGCAGGCACGCTTAACAGATGTGATGAAGGATTTGGCAAATTGGGAAGCGCAAAGTTTTGATGTGGTGATTGCCGATCCTCCAGCCTTTGTGAAGGGCCGTAAGGATTTGCCTCAAGGTCAGCATGCTTACATGAAGTTGAACGAGCAGGCCTTGCGTTTGACCGCCGCAGGTGGCGTTGTTGCAAGTTGTTCGTGTTCGGGTTTATTCACTGAAGAGGATTTTCGACAGTCTTTGAACAAGGCCATCTGGCGCAGCCGTCGGTCCGTGCAGTTTATCACTCGCGGAGGTCATGCTGCCGATCATCCCATCCGCATGTCCTTCCCCGAAGGAAATTACCTGAAGATGTTTGTTCATCAACTTGCCGATGATTCCAATTAATTTGAGGCCTTCACCAGGTTCTGGTGTTGGTTGTGTAGCTGTGAAAGCTTATTGATATAATCTTATTTTCAATTCTATATTGACAAAATGTGCCCTTTAGGGCACATTTACAATGATGAAGATAAAAGAACGTCTAGTTGAATATTTTTATACTCCATCTGGCAAAGCGCCAGCTAAAGAGTGGTTGGATTCGATCAAAGATAAACTCACTCAGGCGATTCTATATAAGCGAATTCGACAGGCTTCATTGGGTAACTTTGGTGATAGCAAATCTGTTGGCCAAGGTGTTTGTGAAATGCGAATTAATTTGGGGCCAGGTTACAGAATTTACTACGGCATCCATAAAGATGAAGTTATTTTACTGTTGATCGGTGGATCCAAACGAACGCAACCGATCGATATTGATAAAGCTAAAGCCTATTGGATTTTATGGAAGGAGAGTCACGATGTCTAAACTTAAAAATTTTAACGATGATCTTATGGAAAAACTTCGCGACCCCGAGTTTGCTTCTCATTATATTATGACGTCAATTTTAGATAATGATCTTCAGTTTTTGCCAACGGCTCTTGGAGATATAGCTAAGGCTCATGGTATGTCAAAACTTGCAGAGGGTACAGGAATCAATCGTCGAACACTTTATAAAGTGTTCGATAAAGACTCGAATCCCAGCTTTGAGCTGGTCACTCAGATTATGGACCATTTGGGTTTATCTCTAGAAGTTAAACCAAAAGCTAAGTCAAAATTAAAAAAGAAAAGATCAGCCTAGGTACGAAACTGGATTTGTCCTAGCTAGATGCCTTCACCAGGTTCTGGTGTTGGTAGAAATATGAAAATTAAGTATTCTATGAAGGGATTATTGCGTAGAGTAGATCTATGGAAGAGTATGTACTTAAAGTTTTCACACCTTTAAAATTTGAAGTTCGATGCACAAAGCAGTACTGGCTATTTATTTCTGAACAAAAGCATCCCGTCTTAGCAGGTCATATAGATGATATAATTCAGACATTGACGGATCCAGATCAAATTCGTCGTAGTCGCAAAGATGCGGATGTTTATCTATTTTACAAAGGTCAGTCACCGCGTTGGTTATGTGCGGTGACAAAAAAGAATGGTGACCAGGGTTTTTTGATTACGGCTTATCCTACAGATGCCATCAAAGCAGGAGAAGTGATATGGACAAAATAAAGTTAATCAATGATCAGGTGGGTAAGACCCTAACTATTTGGCTTGGTGACCCTTCGCAGGAATACATTTGTGAAGAAACTGAAGATGAAGTTGTCATCATGAAAACAAAAGATGGAAAAGTTATTGGAGTCGAAATTCTGAATTACGTTTCCAATAACAATCAATCCTTCAATATTGAATCAATACTGCGTACGGCCTAGCTAGATGCCTTCACCAGGTTCTGGTGTTGGTTGTGTAGCTGTGAAAGCTTATTGATATAATCTTTCAGAGCGGCATTTTCTTGGCGTAAGTTATTCATATGTGAAATGGCTTGCTGCATTTGGCTTTGTAAATCTTGGTTTTCAAGAGTGCGTTTATCCAGAGCCATTTTTAGTTCGACGATTTTCTTTTCGGCAATTTGAGAAAGTTCCTTCATGATCTCGGATTGCTTTTGGGATTGAACTTCTAATTCACCCAGAGATTGATTGATCTTATCAATCTCTGATGATTTTTCTTGGATTTCTTGGTTGTAAGAATCATTGATTTTCAAAGTTTCATCTTGAACAAGTTGCAACTGTTCTTCTAGTTGACGAATACGCTCTTTTTGCTCTTGGAAGTTAGATTCATAGCTTTGACGGGCTTGATTCCAGATCTGATTTTCACTTTGAAAACGTTCTTTTGCTTTTTGCAATTCCAAATAGGTTTCATCTCTTAAGGCTTTGCTAAGCTCTAATTCATGGGCTGTGTTTTTAAATTTTTCAGCATAGACAAGAGTTTGCTTGCGCTCATCGTTCACCGCTTGTTGGGCTTTGTTGCGCATTTCTTCCAAATCAAATTGCAGTTTCAGGTTTAACTCTAAAGATCGGGCAAGGTCTGTGCTGAGTTTGGTATTGTTCAAACGCTCTTGCTCCAGCTGTTGCAGGATGCGATTATCTTGGGACGAAGAATGATCCACAATTTGAAAAGAATCGAAACTTTTAATTTTTTCTTCGAACTCAAAACGTTTTGTCAGTAGATCTTCATGAGACTTTTTAATTTGCTCATGCACTTTGCCATAGTTGTTTCCTGTATTGGCATTCGCATTGACCGACAAGCCTTGGTTGGCTGCAGAGGATGTCACAGCAGGTGTCGAACCAGCTTGTGCATCAGATGCGTTTTGCGCCAGCACAGGAGAGTTCATATTAAATTCGATCGCTTCTTGAATATTGGGGATGTGTATTTGTTCCATATACCTTTAGCATAAGGAATCCATCGAAAGAGGGAAAAGAAAATCTCACACCAAGGGACAGGTCCGGACCCCTGTCGAGTCCAGTCCTGGTGGTGTCGTTGAAGTTTGAGTAGGAGACTCTCGATTGTTCCTCGAAAACTCAACCAGCTCGTTTAGTTTGCTTTCTATTATCGCCATATGTTTGAATTAATGCCTCAGCAGATATGGGCTTTTGATATTTCCACTGCATCTCTTCAGAAAGTCCGTAGTAGGCCAAAGAATAATTCAATCGTCGTTCGTTTTTTTCTAAAAACATTGGTTTGAAGCCTTTACCATCAGGATCAAGGTTACCTTCTAATTTAAGGCAAGCCATCAGAACTTTCGGTTCATATTGAATATAGGGCTGCTCGTTATTCAATCCATTTTTTCGAAGAGCAGCATTGAAATAATCTCTATTTTTTGAAAGATGATCAATGTAGTGAATAGCATGAGCTCCGGCAAACTTTCCGATGGAGTCAAAGTTAATGGAAATCAAATCTTGATAATCTTCTGGCATCATCACTTTTTCGTAGATAGAAAAGTACTGCTTATTCCTCCTCCTAATAAGATTAATCCTGCTATTTGTGACTTCAGCCTCGTAAATCATTTTAATAGCGATAAGAAAAGCTGGTGGAACAATAAACATCATAAAAAAGGCAACAAGGGCTGAGAATGGATATTTCTCTCTATGGTGAAGATAGAAAAAACCCT
>CAZFSX010000196.1:0-5402 GCA_964522115.1 uncultured Pseudobdellovibrionaceae bacterium
AAAAGTTTCCACCAAGGACGGGATGAGCTTATCTTCATGAGGTTTTCCCAATTTGATTTTTCCAGCCCCTGAGGATCAGGATGGATACGAACTTGCAAAACAGGAACGCGATCGGAATCATCAAAAAATTTCCATGATGGCAAAAAAGCACGAAACAAATGCATTTTTGATCCTAGAAATTTTTTAGATGGGGCGATGGCAAGCAAAACTAAAATCAGGAAATATCCCATCCAAATCATATTCATTTCTGAGGTCCTATTCTTTTTCGACGACTTTATGGGGAAAAAAACGAAGGGTTGGGTTTAAGATTTCAGGTTTCCACCAAAAGACAGAACCTAGGGCCGTGGCGCCAATCAGGGCAAGGTGCCCTTGATTTACAACCAAGGGCCCCATTTGCAAAAGAGATGACGACGCCCCTGACGCCATGGCCAGAAACACAGCATCCATGGCTAAAATGGGAGTGGCCAAATAATTCGAAAGGCTTCTTGCTTTTTCGTACTGATGGGGTTCCGTTTGAATTTGTGGCCATCGTTTGATTCCCTGGGTGATGACGATGGAATAGAAAAGAGTTTGTAAAAGGACCGTGACAGATTGAGAACTTAAGAAACTCAGTCCCCACTGAGGAAAATCCTCCGCAGCCTTGTGCCAGGAATTTGTTTTCAAATAATGGGTCAGTGGACTCATTTGCCCAAAAATATTATAATTCAGAATAAAGGGAATAGATAAAGACATTTGTTTTAAAAAGAGTTCCGTCGAACTGATCGATCGAAGCAACCAATTGACCATAGCTTTATTGAAAACAGCATAGGCCGTCAGGATGGCAAGATGGGTGCTGACCGTCAAACTCGCATCCATCAAGGGAAGAGTTTTAAAAAGATAAACCATCGTTGGTACTTCAATCATGGCTGAAGAAATCAGCCCTGAAACAACCTCCTGTTTCAAAGGAGATTCATAGTCTAATTTTTTTGAAGGTAAAAAATAGCGCAAACGTTCTTTGGCTGTTTGTAAAAGACCGAGAACAGATTTGCGAATCTTTTTTTCTGGTACAGGAAAGACGTGCAGATGAATATGCGATTCCAGTTCATTTCTTTTTAAGACCTGTTGAAATTCTTTTTCAGTTTCAATCGCCTTTTCATAACTGACGGCGGAAACGACAATGTGCCCTGGTTGTGCCAGTTCTTTTTGAAGTTCAGGGTGAGTTTGTAAAAGCTTTTCAAAATCAGCGGCAGAATTACTTTCTAAAAGTTTTTTTCCCATGGATGGGTGTTTTTGCGATTCATTGGAAAAAAAGACGGCACAGCTTTTTGCATTTTCACCTCGCAAGACCTGAAGGTCTTGGGCATAACTCATGGGCGATGTGAAGAATAGGATCAGGCATAGAAACACACGAAAGAAATAGGAAAAAAAAGAAAGATCGGATGGGCGCGGCTGAAGGATGTTTTCAGCGCGTCTTGGGTAAGGTCTTTGCTTTGGACTTTGGAACATGGCTCACTCCCCCTCGGCGATCCCCATTTTCTTTGTCGAGTCTTTTTTTATCGGAAGAATTTAATTCAGCTTTTGCTTTTCGATGTATTCTTCGTAGGTCGTATGATTGTCGTAGATGACAGTCTGGTCAAGTTCAATGATACGATTGGCTGTTGTTTGCAAAAATTCATGATCATGGCAGGTCAGCATCACATTGCCTTTGAAACGTTGAACTCCGTCATTCACTGCATCAATGCTTTCTAAATCTAAGTGATTCGTTGGACCATCTAAAAGCAAAACATTGGCACCGGAAAGCATCAATTTGGAAAACATGCAGCGAACTTTTTCACCTCCGGAAAGAACGCGGGGACTTTTCAAAGCCTCGCTTCCGCTGAAAAGCATTTTTCCCAAAAATCCGCGAAGAAAGGATTCATCTTTATCTTTGGAATACTGTCGCAACCAATCCACCAATGTGGCTTCGTCGCCTTGAAAATATTCGCTGTTGTCTGTAGGAAAGTATCCAACCTCGGTGGTGATTCCCCATTTAAAAGTTCCTGAGTCGGGTTGGACTCGGCCAGCAAGAATGTCCATCAATAAAGTTTTTGCTAAGTCATTGCGTCCAAGAAGTGCAATTTTATCGCCCTTTTTCATGGTGAAGCTGACATTTTTTAAAAGCATTTCGCCATCGACGCTTTTTGTGATGCCCTCAACTGTCAGCACATCATTGCCAAGATCTCTTTGAACATCAAATTGGACAAAGGGTTGTTTGCGTGAAGACACGGGCATGTCGGCAAATTCCAATTTTTCCAATTGCTTTTGGCGTGAAGAGGCCTGTCTTGATTTTGAAGCATTGGCACTGAAACGTTGGATGAAGCTTTTTAACTCTTCAGCCTTGTCTGCGGCTTTTTTATTTTGTGCTGATAAAAGACGCAAATTCAGATCTCGAGCTTGACGCCAAAAATCATAGTTGCCTGTGTAAGTTGTGACTTTGGAAAAATCCACATCCGCGATATGCGTGCAGACTTTATTTAAAAAGTGACGATCATGGGAAATCACAATCACGATATTTTGAAAATTCAAAAGAAAGTTTTCCAACCACTGAATGGCATAGATATCCAAGTGATTCGTGGGCTCATCCAGTAAAAGGACATCGGGTTGTCCAAACAGGGCTTGAGCTAAAAGCACTTTGACTTTATCTGCAGGCACCAGTTCTTTCATTTGCTTTTGGTGCATGGATTCATCGATGCCCAGTCCTGCCAACATGGTGGCGGCTTCGGATTCGGCCTCCCATCCATTGAGTTCGGCAAAAAGCGTTTCCAGTTCCGAGGCACGCACTCCATCGGCTTCGGAAAAATCAGGCTTTTCATAGAGTTTATTTTTTTCTTCCATGATTTGAAAAAGCCGTTCATTGCCCATCATCACTGTTTTTAGAACGGGCTCTTCATCAAAGGCATAGTGATCTTGTTTCAAGACAGATAGGCGAAGTTTGGAATCCATTTGGACTTCGCCCGTATTGGGTTCAATCTGCTTGGAAAGAATTTTCATAAAGGTGGATTTTCCAGCTCCATTGGCTCCGATCAGGCCATAGCAATTGCCGGGAGTGAATTTCACATTCACATTTTCAAAAAGTTTTTTACCGCCAAAACTTAGGCTCACATTGCTGGTCAGAATCATAGTTACCTCTGGAAAATAAAAGGGGAGTGGAATCGAGGTATACTTCTACACGATCCTCAGGAAAATTTCCATGGGAAAATGGGGGGGCTAGGGATCAAGTTCCAGGATGCAGGATCAGGTCAAATTCCTTGGGAGTTGGGGCTTGGATTTCCAATGGATTTTCGTTCCAGGTGAAGCGTAGGATTTCTGCGTGCAACATCATTCGTGCGACTTTGTAGCGCTCTTGGATCATGTTGTTGTATTTGGCATCGTTGTATCGTGGGTCACCAAGGATGGCTTGTTTGTTGATGGCTGCGTGTTTGCGGATTTGATGCTGACGTCCCGTCACAAGCTGGGCGTGGATTTCTGTGATGTAATTCGTGGAGCGTAATTTTTTGACCTGGGTGGTGCAGGCTTGTCGATCCTGAGATTTTCCCTGTGGGTTGAGTCTCCCTTCAGCTTTGTCTGTCAGCGGTTGGCTCCAGATCCACGAATCGGCGGAGGTCTTTGGGGCTCCTCGCAATAAGGCGCGATAGATTTTTTGAGCGCTTGGTTGTTGCAGAGCCTGAGTCAATTGATGAACTGTCGCTGCATCTTTGGCCACAAGAATGACACCCGAAGTTTCTTTATCTAAGCGATGTACAGCATGCAGGGCGGAAGTCAGGCCCAATTGTTTTTGCAGGACCGACAGAAGGTCATGCTGTGGATCATTGTGCACCGACATACCGGCAAGTTTATTCACGGCCCACCACACACAATTTGCAGAATTTTGAGAGTCTGAGCATGCAAGAATGGGGATGGAAGTTATTTTTGGGAGAGTCATACCTGTCCTTTGTTGAAAGGGTGTTTTTGGATGGAGACCGTCGGTAAGTCTTTAAATGCAGGGGATCAGTAGCGCAAGGAAAATATGCAGTTCGGCGGTCTTATTGACTCTTATTGAAGGATATTTTACTCTCAATTCTATGCCGAAGTTGTATGAGTATTTTGGAATCGTTGTGTTTTTTTATTCGAATGAACATGAACCAATTCATGTTCATGGACGTTTTGGCCATTTTGAAAGTAAAATTGAAATTGAAATTGAAAATGGGCAGATATGTGGAATGAGAGTAGTTGTAGTTCCTGGAAAAAGACCTTTGCCATCTGTTAAGTTAAAACATTTCAAATCACTCGTGTCCGAATTGGGTGATGAAATTATTCAGAGTTGGATCAATTATTTCATATATCATAAAAAAATCGTTCCCAAAAAAATTGCAGGGAAGTTATGAAGAAAAATTTTTTGAAAATAATCAGAGCTGAATTGATAGGTGATCTTTCTTTAAGGTTAAGGTTTTCAGATGGTAAAGTTGTTGATGTGGCCTTTAAAGAATTTCTACAGAACTCTGTGCATCCAGAAATACGAAAATATTTAAAACCAAGCTTGTTTAAGAAATTTCAATTGATCGACGGAGATCTTATGTGGGGAGATTATGATTTGATTTTTCCCATTGCGGATTTATATAAAAATCAAATCTCTAAAAAGAATACTCGCAAGAAAAAAGCTTCTTAGGATGTTGGCCAGATTCCATTTTCACTGCCGTAGCGGCAACTTGGTGCAACAAAATTGAGTTGTATGATGGTCGATAATTCAGGTGTGTGAATTTAAGATTTATCTGGTAATTTTTCTAAAAGATGAATTTCAACAACTCTGTTGATCTGAATGATGGAACACCCATAGCATTTGCGGATCAGAAGAGATCTATGTCTGATCATAAAAAATTATGAGAAAGATGAAACAATAAATTGCTGATATTTAAAATGGGACAGATCGTAGCACCACTGCCGTAGCGGCAACTCGCCGCGTTTTTTATAAAAAAACTGTAAGTTTCAATGAAAATATTTGACGTAATATTTTTGTATTTATTCACCCTTTGGCGTTGTTTTTAAAAGTTGATCTTTTTGATTCTAAGCGAAGGATTGCAAAGATTGAATATTGGGCCGTTCAAAGCGTTTATCGGTCTTTTATCTGCAAGGATGTCTTCATGTGAAAATGTACCTTCAAAAACCTATGGTAAGAAGTTACAGATCGAACATGAATTTTCAATTTGAAACAACATCCTCGATCTTCATCTTTGTCTTCACTTGAAATCTTTCCATTCGAAAGTTCGCTGAAATGAAAATGACAAACATCAACTGACAGGAGTTTCAAAAAATGAAAAATTTCACTTGCATCCCGCTTTCAACATCAGCAATTTCACAATCATCACAATCATCACAATCATCACAATCATCACAATCATCACAATCAT
>CAZFSX010000197.1:0-550 GCA_964522115.1 uncultured Pseudobdellovibrionaceae bacterium
TGCTGGATTTTGCAGCAAAGCACGTGGGTCCGTGACATCCATCACGGAATTTGCAGGACACACCTCATCCAAAAAAAATGTCTGCTTCTTCGCTGCAAAGTCTTGAGTTTGCGCCCAACTTGAAATGGAAAGAGAAAGCAGGAAGCTGATCAATTGAATAATTTTTGAGTGAATGTTCATTTTGCTTCTCCTTTCTTGGTTAGCTGATTCTCAGAGGGATATCCGTGATATTTATTCATCATGGGGTATAAATGATTTTGGTTGGGGTATCAAAGATTTTATTTTTTCATATTTTTTCGCGGCCTTCAGAATTTCAACTTCAAAAGAGGGAAATTTATTTTGTTTGTTGTCGAGCACGTTATTTTTATTCACAGCGTCCTCTTTTATTATATAAAACCTTAGAAGCTCATCATCCATAACAGTTTTGAATTTTCCGAAGGACTCTCCCCACTGATTTTGAAACCATAATTCACGCTTTTCAGCATGAGGATCTTGCATATGAATAAAAATTTCATCCCATTGTTTTTCAGAAATAAAATAATAGCCAGAT
>CAZFSX010000197.1:560-2144 GCA_964522115.1 uncultured Pseudobdellovibrionaceae bacterium
ACAAAAAATTTATTCATTGCAATGATATCTTTCGTTTCATAGATCTTAGAATGAGATACTTTTGGATCGATAAGAATTCGAAATGGAGATGAATTTGTATTTTGACTCTTTGATTTTACACTGAAAGACAATGGCACATTTTGCCCCGTGGATTTCGACACTTTGGGTAAACTTATTCCTTCCAGAGGAAATTTTTGATGATCTGTGAAGTCAGATTTTTTTTCCTCTTTTGAAGTACCCCTTATATTGATGTTTTCTATTTCCATATTAAGTAATCGTTTAAATTGGAAATTATTGACTTCTCCATGAAAGGACGCTTTAAAAATCATAATTTCAATGAGACCCCTGAGAGATTCTTTTGATTTCAACCAAAATAGAGCTTGCCCATTTTTCTCTTTCGCTTGATTATCCAAGTAATCGATCAACCGCAAAACTTCCAAAGTATTTCCAACCCAAGAATCAGCAACTTTCTTTAAATCCATGTCGAATTTGCGCATGCGTTCTTTGATTTCCAGCAAATTCACAAGTTTCCAAACATCTTTATCAAAAACGCAATCATGTTGCCCGGTATAATCGGTAGATATTGGAATATACTGACTAGGATCGAAGGACATTAATTTCTTCGCTTGATAATTTTTACAGGACAAACCAACCTTCACAACCTCATCAAATCTCAATATTGAATCTTTAAATTCATTCGCTGTTGTATATACGTATCTGCGTGATGGAAAAAAACTTGAAGATCTTGTCTGCCAAAGCGTATTTCCTAACCAAGAAATATCCCTATGGACAAGCTTTTCAATGTTTCTTTGACTTTGTTCTTCTCTCAAAAACTTCAAAAGATAATACAGTTGCAAAACGGGATGTTTGGGAACAATCGTATCATAAGCTCCATTCTTGACATATTGAGGGAATGCGCGCTGATAATCACTCTCTGCCAAAGTATCGCTCACTTCCGGGTGAGTGCTCATATAGTCAAAAAGATCCTTTTCAGTGATGAAATATAACTGCTTTTCTTTTTGATCCACATTTGTAGATTTTTTTTGCGCTGAAGCGGAATCGACTGGCCTCAGAATAAAATACTGACTTTCGGGAAATGCTAAATCAGGACGATAGACCATTTGAACTTTCGATGATTGATAATTTAAAGCTTTTTCTTCTTTGGAGTTCTGTTTCTCTTCAGGGTTTGCCGGTCCCATAGAATAATAAGACACACTGGCTTGATCTGGTGGTTCTGTCTGACTGAAGGCCGGATAACTCCCTTGATCATTTTCTTGATCCAAGGATCCACGACGTCCACTGATCCATTTCTTCCACTTTGATTCAACCCAAGTTTCTGCCCTCCCTGGTTTTATGTCGACAGATTTCAAATCAGGTGAAGCCACCTTCCATACTGAATTCTTTAAAGCTTTTTCAGGTGAAATTTCAAACAAGATTTTATTCCAAAGCATACGTGGGTCAAAGGCTGCTGTTGGTAACTTTGGAAAGATTTCTCCAGAATCAAGATCCCAAACACGACCGTCTTTCGATAATAATGCAGGTAAAAGATGATCACTGTATTGTAAGACAACCAAACGATCCCCT
>CAZFSX010000197.1:2154-5402 GCA_964522115.1 uncultured Pseudobdellovibrionaceae bacterium
ATCAAACTTGTGATAAAAACTGTTCTGGCAACACAGTTGCCGCCAAAACCTATAAGTAGATCGAACAAATTCGCATTTTTTCTGACGTAGTAGCCTAAAGGACCATTCTGATATAAAAACTTTCGAAGTTCATCCATACGTAACTGACTTGCCTTGTAAGGATCCTTGGAATCTAAGTCCAGATGTTTCATGAACTGAGTCGCCTGGAAATCAAGTTCTTCAAAACGTCCAAGAGCCATAGAAATCGCCAAAAGATCTGATGGCGAACGATCATCAAACCCCTTGCGCTTATCCTGAATTAACATCAATGAAACAATATCTTCTGTCTTCGATGGATCAGCTAAAAAAGCCAAAAGTGATCGGCTCATGGTCTGATCAGAATGCATCCATGATTGCATCTTCTGATCTTGTTTCAAGAAAAACGTTTGATCTTCGTATTTCAATGTCTTCATGACATTCAATCCACTTTGATCCAGCATTCTTGGATACTTCTGAATCAGAACATAAAATTGCCCTTCAAGTGATCGACGAAAACTTTCAGTGAATGGATGAGCTGATTCTTTGCTTGTTAGTTTTCCGGAATTTTGTTTTTCAAACCAATCATTAAAAAGTTTCAAGGCAACAAGATTGCCAGATGTCGCCGCAAGCAAAGCTTTTTGAAAATTGGAAGAACGAGGGGAAAAGGGATTCATTTTAATCAAGGCTTGCTGGAATAAACTTTGAATCGATAAAGAATTCCATCCACTGGACAAAGAAGATAAGCCTGTTTTTTGTTTCAAAAGACTGACAAGCTTTTGTCCAATGGAAGTTCCACCCAACCACAATCGACCGGCGCCAATCACGGGTGGCCCTGCCTGTAGCAGATCATTTCCAACTTGTCGAAATCGATGCAGAGAGATATCTCGATCATATTTTTCAGCCAAGGCCTTCAATTCAGGAATATCACTCTTTAACCAAGAACGAATCATGGACTCAAAAATTTGTAGATCCTGCTTCTGTCCTGTCAAGTACATCGCCGCTGTTTGAAAAATGGAAAGCCATCTTGCTTGCGCGGGCAACTTTTCACTTTCTAAAAATTTCAATAAGACTAAAGATCGATAATATCCCAAACGAATTTCATCTGCCGCTGGAGCCGAACCTGCAGGCAAATACAAACTTTGCCAACGTGTTTTCCAAGCAGCAAGAACCGGGCGAGTTTGAAAAAGAACCTTAAAAATTTGTTCTGTGCTTGTGTATCTATTTTCATCAATAATTTTTTGCCATTCTTCAAAGATAGAGAGAAAAAAAACTCGCTCTGATCCTGCATATATCGGTCGACTCTGTTCTGCCTCTTGAAGGTATTGTGCGATCACGCTTTCAAACAATAAATGAGTCCACTGCAAGTTTTCTGATGGACTCAACTGAATCAAGTGAGAAACGGAAGGCACCACGGCGCCTTGTTTATTTTCAGCCAAAGAGACATGACTCAATGAAAAAACCAAAACAAACAGAAGCTTGGTTAAAAACCGATAACAGTGAAAAGAAAAGCCATCTTTATTCAAAACTTGCTCCTTCAACGAATCTATCAATAGATTTATCTGCAAAAGAAAGGCCAGTTCATGAAGCTAATAGTTCATTGAATGTGACCAGACAGCAAACAAGTGGATAACAATATTTGTCACAAGACAATGATTGTCTCATTTTGAGACAATCCTAGGGATGATTAGAAATGTCTGACCCATAGAAGCATCCATTTTATTTTGTCAAAACTGGAGGAAGAAAGATGACTTTCTAAGGCCGGATGATCATCATAGGAAATTTGAATGCGTCCTTCATTTTGATTATTTCGTAATACAGAAACTGTCAGATCTGAACGCACCCAGGGGCGACGGACCTCGGTCATCAAGACGGGCCATAAAGCACTGATCTCCATACTCCATCGAGGATGAAATTGTAGATCGGATTCTCTTCCAGGTTCCGCGTCAAAATTGTCCTTCTGCACCCACAACCAACGCGTCCCTAACCATGGATTCAAACGATTTTGCCAAGTGTCCAATCTTGCTTCCGCGAAAAGAGTCAACCTTCCCACATGCTCATCAGGAAAATCGTAGGAAACTCCTGCTGAAGATTCCATATATATTTTTTGCAGTTCAGTCCAACCTGAATCCAGTCGCCAAGACAATGGCCTTTCAAGCTCATTCACACTGGACGTGGAAAGCATTTTTAGAAAAGTGAATTTTGAAAAACTCAATTTCCCTTCTTGTAAATCAAGACTCGCCTGAAATCCTAAAACCTCCATATGACTGTAGGCCGAAGCTCCAAATTCCGAACTCAGAAGATCGTGAAAAGCGCGTCGATATTCGATGAAGGTTTGAATATTCGAGGCGTTATCATGGGAATTTCTGTATTCAGGATGATTCTGCCCCTCGTTGCTCAAACCCAGCCACAAACTTTGCGAACCATGACTGAGCACGGGATTCTTGGGTACAGGTAGATCCGGAGTTTGATAGATTTTTCCCAACTGGGATCGAGCCACCATCCAAGGATATTTTTCATCCGAAAAATCTTTTCCTAAATTATATTCTCGCACAGATAGATATCTCAAGACAGATTCATCCAATCGTGCCTGAGCCACCAAGGTCCTATTTTTCATTTCATCTTTATTGGCAGCCATCACATCTGATGAATTGCCATGAATTTCTGTGACAATTTTCTTTAAAAGTCGCTTTTCAGCATGAGTTAAATCTTTGTACGAATGTCTCCATTCCGTCATCAATGAAGGTCTGTATTTGATTTGCGTGACTAAACCCGGTGACTGATGAATCCATTTCAAACTATCCAAAGGTATGACTGCGTCTGTCACCCTCTTTGTGAAGCCAAGAGAAGGTCGTACGACCTGCAAAAGTTCTAAAATTTGGTAAGAGCAATTGTCATCTAAAAAATAATAAGGGACGTAAGATCCTTCTAATTCCAGAAGATGATCCAGGATTTTTTCTATTTCATCCTCGGTCAAACTCAGAGTATATTCCCAGATATCTCGTCCTTCCAGATTGATATAATCTTTCATTTTTTGATGATAGGGAAGCATTCCATAGACACCGGGATAAAATCCAAACAACCCCTTCAATGCAAATAAGGAACCTTGATCTGTCCCCGTTCTCGCTGAAAAATCGATGGCATAATCCATAACATCCAGAGATCCAAGATTTTTTGGATCATGAAACTTTAAAAAAGTATGGCCAAAACTTGATGCTGCATTATTCATATCA
>CAZFSX010000198.1:0-2384 GCA_964522115.1 uncultured Pseudobdellovibrionaceae bacterium
GAATGAAAATGCTGACACTTTGCAGTCAACATTATCACTTCTTGAAACCCAATTATTCGGAGAGAAAAAAGCAGCCTAGCTTCGGCGTGGACAGCCTGCTTTTTTTATGCAATCCTTGGTGGCAAACTCAACCAAGGAAGTGCTTATGGCGATCCCATTTATCGACTTGAAAACTCAATACAAAGCTCTCAAGCCACAAATCGATGCAGGAATTCAAAAAGTTTTAGACCACGGTGCCTTCATCAATGGTCCTGAAGTCGCAGAACTTGAAAAGAAACTTTCAGACTATGTTGGTACAAAATACGCACTGGCTTGTGCCAGCGGAACAGATGCTCTGGTGATGCCACTGATGGGCCTTGGTATCGGAGCTGGAGATGAAGTTATCACCACTGCGTTTTCTTTTATCGCAACAGCCGAAACAATCGTTCTTGCTGGAGCGAAACCAGTTTACGTTGATATCGATCGTGACACTTTCAACATTGATGTGAAAAAAATTGAAAAGGCCATCACTTCGAAAACTAAAGCCATCATGCCTGTTTCTTTGTATGGACAAGTTTCAGATATGGATGAAATCAATGCCTTGGCTGAAAAACATGGCCTTGCTGTCATCGAAGATGCCGCACAAAGTTTTGGTGCCATCTATAAACATCGCAAAAGCTGCAGCTTTGGAACTGCGGGTGGAACTTCCTTCTTTCCTGCAAAACCTCTAGGCTGTTACGGAGATGGCGGAGCTGTTTTCACAAATGATGAAAAATTGTACAAAGCCATGAAAGAGATTCGCGAACATGGTTCAGAATCTCGTTACTACCACACTCGTCTTGGAATCAATGGTCGATTAGATACCATTCAATGTGCGATCTTGCTTGCAAAAATGGATCGCTATGAATGGGAAATTGAACAACGTCAAAAAATAGCTGAACGTTACAATGCCGCTTTTTCTAGCTTGAAAACGAAAGGCTTCTCAACTCCTTTTGTTCATAAATACAACGAAAGTGTCTGGGCTCAGTACACATTGACTGTGGAAAATCGTGCTGAGTTTCAAAAACAACTGACAGAAATGGGTGTCCCAACAAGCATTCATTATCCTCGCATTATGCCAGATCAACCTTGGTATAAAACTCACACTGCAGATCCAAACAGCGAATTGGAAGTGGCACGTTGGGCAGCTGACCATGTGATCAGTTTACCTTTGTACCCAGATATGCCTGATGATATTCAAGACCAAATTATTACGGCAGTGAAGAAAGCTTTAGGTGCCTAATTATGACTGAATTTAAAGCTCTTTCTCAGCCTGTTTCAATGACGACAGACTTTGGAACCATCACTTGGGGAGATGCCAAACAGTGGGTTCTTTTTGCAGGTCCTGATATCATCGAAGATGAAGGACTTGTCATGGAAACAGGAAAAGAAATCCTGCGTGTCACAAAACGTTTGGGAATTCCATGGATTTTAAAATGCAGCTTTGACAAAGCCAACCGCCAAAGCCTTGGAAGTTTTCGAGGCCCAGGAAGTTCCGCTGCTTTAAAAAGTTTGGAAAAAATTAAGAGCGAACTTCAAGTTCCTTTTTTGACAGACGTGCACGAAACCAATCAGGTTGCGGATGTTGCCAAAGTTGCAGATGTTCTTCAAATCCCCGCATTTCTTTCAAGACAAACAGATCTTTTAGTGGAAGCTGCGAAAACAGGAAAAGTGATTCATATCAAAAAAGGACAATTTCTTGCTCCTTGGGATATGAATGCAATTGCCAAGAAAGCTGTGGCCAGCGGAAACTCAAAATTACTTTTGTGTGAACGAGGCACAACTTTTGGGTACAATCGCCTGGTCAATGACATGACTGGCTTGGTTGAAATGCGCAAATTAGGATTTCCCGTCATTATGGATGCTACACATTCAACACAACTTCCTGGAGCAACAGGTGAAAGCTCTGGCGGACGTGGCGATATGGTGTGGCCTTTGGCTCGCGCTGCTATGGCTGTGGGAGTGGATGGAATTTTCTTAGAAACTCATCCTCGCCCGGATCAAGCTCTGTGCGATGGCCCCACATCTTTACCATTAGCAAAACTGGAAGCCATGCTGACAAATTTGCAGGCTATTTGGAAAACACATTTCGAGAAATAATTTAAAAAGATTTTTCGTATTTGATCACTGATTTTTCAATCAAGAGTTTTTCTACCAAGAAGCACAGGGCATGATAAGACGCCATATGTGCTTCTTGGATGTTGGCGGTATGCTGTCCAGGAGCAATCAAAACATGGTCAGCCAACTTCTGCTCAACGGCCAAACCACCTTTTTTTCCCGTCAATAAAATACTGTAAGCTCCCACCTGGCGACATGCTTTCAACGCTTCTAAAATATTTTTAGAATTTCCTGAGGTTGTGATGGCA
>CAZFSX010000198.1:2394-5367 GCA_964522115.1 uncultured Pseudobdellovibrionaceae bacterium
ATGGCAAAGAAGATATCTCCCTTTTTCATCAAAGCCTTCACTTGACGGGCAAACACATAGTCATACCCAAAATCATTTCCAATGGCCGTCATCGTTGAGGTATCTGCACTTAGAGTAAAGGCCTTCATCGCAGTGCGATCCTTATCTAGCTTCACGACAAACTCCGCAACAATATGCTGAGCATCTGCTGCCGAACCGCCATTGCCCGCCGCAAAAAAACCTCCGCCCTGTTGAAAGCTATCCACAATCATCTGAGCAGCCAAATCAAGTTTTGCGATATATTCCGTGTTTTCTGAAAGAGCTAAAAAATTTTTTGCAGACTCTTGAAAGCTTTGTTGAAGAAATTGCTTTGAACTCATGAGGCCTCCAGAAAACAGATAAAAGAATTGAAAAATGACATTCATGAAATTACACCAAGAGTCTAAATCGGTCAAAAGCCTTCTAGGATTGAAGGAACAATTTGTTTGAACCGATATCCTCTGATAATTTTGAATTTACTTAAACTAGCTTTTAACAAAAGGATGGAATGATGATCCCAGTTATTCTGAGCGGAGGAAGCGGAACTCGCCTTTGGCCAATTTCTCGAACAAAGCTTCCTAAGCAATTTTGTGAAATTTTTGAAAAATCACTGATGGACCTTACTTTGGATCGCGTCAAGTCCCTAGAAACGCCTTGGATTCTAACTGGAATTGCACTGAATCCTCTCACGGAACAACTGCGTCGTGATCATAGCCTTCCCGCTGATCATGTGATCTACGAACCCATGGCAAAAAATACAGCTCCTGCCATTGCTTTATTGACACAAATTCTTGCTAAAAAAAATCTATCTGATGAAATCGTCTGCATTTTGCCAGCAGACCATCTGATTGAAAATAAGCCGGCTTTTTTAGAATCCCTCCAGCAAGCTGGAAAACTTGCTCGGGAAAATAAAATCGTTACCCTTGGTATCCAAGCTCAAAGCCCAAATACTGGCTATGGATACATCCAAAAAGATCCAACCTCTCATCAAGTTCTGAAGTTTCACGAAAAGCCTGACTTAAAAACAGCTGAAGGCTTTTTAGCCAGTGGTCATTTTTATTGGAATGCTGGGATTTTTATTTTCAAAGTTTCTACAATGATCAAAGAGTTTGAAAAACTTCAACCGATTTTATGGTCGAAAATCCAAAGTTTAAAGGATGACCTCAGCAATATTTCTGAAATTTACAAACAACTTGAATCCATCAGTTTTGACTATGCTATTTTAGAAAAAATGTCCTCTCAAAATCTGGCATGTATCCCCTGTGATTGCGCTTGGAATGATGTTGGATCCTGGGAAGCCGTTGCGGAATCCTTAAAAACGGTGATCCATCCTCAGTTGCATTATGAGGAAGCCTCGAAGAACAATTTTATTTTCCCAGTCGCAAGAAAGCATTACGCTCTTTTGGGAGTTGAAAACTTGATGGTTTTAGATACTCCCGATGCATTGTTGATTGCTCATAATGGAGAAGGTCAAAAAGTTAAAAATGTTGTCGAGCACTTCAAAAAAATTGGGTCAAAAATAACAGATGAACATTTAAAAGAAGATCGCCCATGGGGAGACTTCGCTATCATTCGTGAAGAGTCCGACTACAAATCAAAGGTTGTTCGAGTGCATCCTGGCGGGCAGTTGTCCTACCAATCTCACGATCAAAGAGAAGAGCACTGGGTCGTCGCTCGCGGCCAAGGGGAAGTCGTGCTGAATGATCAAGTCATTCCTGTCCATCGAGGTACTTATATTCATATCCCAACAAAGGCAAAACACCGTATTCGCAACACAGGAAAAATAACTCTTGAGTTTGTCGAAGTTCAACTTGGTAACTACTTGGGTGAAGACGATATCCATCGATACCAGGATGATTACAAGCGAATAGAATCTTAGGAGTTCAAATGGCTATTTTGGTAACAGGTGGTGCTGGGTATATCGGATCCAATGTGGCAATGGATCTGCTTTCTTTCGGTGAAAAGGTGATTGTCGTGGATAATCTTTCCAAGGGATTTCGACAATTAATTCCGCCCCAAGCCGGCTTTTACCAAATCGATTTGACAGACCTTGATGCCCTACAAATAATTTTTCAGAAGGAATCCATTCAAGAGGTGATTCATCTTGCAGCACTTCACATTCTTCCTGAATCTTTAGAAAAACCTTTGAACTATTATGAAAATAATCTTTTGGGACTTTTGAATTTATTAAAATGTTGTCAGAAATATTCTGTTCAACATTTTTTATTTTCATCCACAGCAGCTGTTTATTCTGACCCTGGTACAGATTTGGTTCGTGAGGATTCTGCCAAAAACCCAGAAAACCCCTACGGTCGAAGCAAGTTGGCTGGAGAATGGATGCTTCAAGATTTTTGCCGAACATCCAAGATGAATCACCTCAGCTTAAGATATTTCAATGTGGCAGGTGCATCATCTGACCTGCAGCGAGGCCCCCTTAACCCAGAACTAACTTCTTTAGTTAAAGTCCTTGCCGAGGTGGCTGCTGGCACCCGTGATCAATTCAAAATCACTGGTACTGACTATCCGACCTTTGATGGCACAGGAGTTCGCGACTTTATCCATGTGGAAGATCTTGCAAGATTGCACTCTTTAAGTCTTTTTTATCTTCGCCAACAAAAAGGAAATTTTGCTGTGAACTGCGGGTATGGAAAAGGATTTTCTGTTAAACAAGTTCTGGAATCCATGGAAAAGGTCTGTGGCCATCAACTGCCTGTGATCGAAGCCCCTCGTCGCCCCGGAGACATTGCTCAAGTCGTCACTGAAACAAGTTTACTTCAATCCATGTTTGATTGGTCACCCAAATTTATGGATCTAGATTTCATTTGTTCTTCCGCCTACCAATGGGAACTGAAAAAAAAGGGAATGATCTTATGAGACTGACAGCGCGTTCAAAGCTCTCCATTTTATTGATGGACTTACTGCTCTTTTTTTTAAGTTTATCTTTTTCTTACTACT
>CAZFSX010000199.1:0-5359 GCA_964522115.1 uncultured Pseudobdellovibrionaceae bacterium
ATTGTTTAAGAAAAGCAAACGAAGTTAAATGCTTTGAAATCGCCGAAGATTTTGCTCAATGGGCGGTTTTGGCAAATCTAATAAGAATTAATAACGGCAATACTAAAAACGGCCACCTTAATAATGTTGATTGGCTGTGGAATGAATATATTGACCGTGAATATGGGGTCAAATCCCCAATGGGCAAAAAAGCCCAAGCCTATAAAAATACAATTTCCTATGATGTGGCCTTAAACGAAAACGGCGGAACTCTGCTTGATATTTTTGTAGATACTAATAATCCAAATCCAGAAGAAGCATTGGAAGCCAAAGATGCCGTTAGGGAAAAGTTAATTTTATTAAAAAATGAAAATGATGAGCGAAAAAAAATAGTTCCCATTAAAAATTATCACCCTAAATCTGTGGCGGTAGAAAATCGTGTTTATGATTTTTTGGCAAACAGAAATGAATGTGGTTTTGGCTCATATAATCCTGATTTGCTTGCAGAAAAATGTGGAATACCCGTCAGGGATTTTAAACTGGCCGTTGGGCGATTAGATAAAAAAGCAAGATTGATAATTAATAAAAAAGTTGGGGCTTACTATTTGCCTGATGAAATCAATAGGCTCATTGAAACCCCAAGCAAAATCACGGACGAAATTGCTTAATTTTTCCCACCAAGAAGACGGATTTTTTTGGTGGGAACCAAGGACGGGAAAATGTTTTTTAATTAGTAGTTAATAACGGGCTCTGGGATTGCCTTACGAAATCCCTGATTAGTGGTGGTAAAAATGAAACCCGATAAAAACGGCACGGCCAAGCCTGATTTAATCAAAGAGAGCCAAGAGACTGAACAAGTCAAAGTTAAAACACGAACCTTTAAAAATCGTGATGGTACAACATTCACTTTAACCGAAAGTGAGTTTGCCGAATGTGTGGAATTGTATAGAGATTTACAAAGGTTAAGGGACAAAAAAGTCGCCTAGATAGACGGTTTAGAACCCGAAACAACTACGCAAATAAATAGAACTGATATAAAATAAGAGAGGTTTTTATGAGTGAAAAAAAGATTTTAAAAAGTTTTAAGGTATATCCAGATATGGCGGTATTAGGAGAACATTATGCTAATGCCCTTGATGGAAGAATGAGCAAAAAGAAAAAACAATTTTTAGCCAGCGAATTAAAACGAATGGCAATTATTAATGAAATAGTGGCCGAAGTTTTATTAAAAAATGAAACCGAAAAATCTGGAACGGAAGATTTTGAAACATATTTTTTAAGCCGATTTGCTGATTTTAATAAATCAATGAGTGTAGAAGAAAAAAGAAACCTTTTAACAAGAATAATTTTCCCCAAGGAGTAATTTATGGAAACAATCAATTACAAAAATAAAAATGCAGTGGCAATTTTACGGGTGAGCAGTGGTCGTCAAAAAGACGGGATTTCTCACGAAGTCCAAGAAACTAAATGCCGTGAGTATTGCGAAGATAAAAGATTAAATCTTATTAAAATCTTCGTGATTACTGAAAGTGCTAAACGAAGCGAAAGCAGAAAACAATATCACGAAGCAATGGCTTTTATTAAAAAACATAAGCACGGCAATGTTTTATTTTATATGCAAGACCGTGAAGCCCGAAACCTTAAAGATGTGGCCGAAAACGAAGAGTGTGTTTTAGATGGGCTTTTTAATATTCACTATGTGAGTGATAGAAAAATCATTCACCAAGATAGTCCCGATGCGGATTTCCTGACCCGTGATTTTAATGCGGTGATGGCTCGGCACTACTCACGGAACTTAACCACAAGAGTAAGCGAAGCAATGACCGCCAAGGCTGAAACTGGTTGGTGGCCTAATAGCCGTCCCCCGTTGGGTTATGTTTGCCAAAAAGCCACTGACCCACTCACGGGAAGAATTAAAAATCGTGGTGGCACTATTGCCGTTGATACAAACGAAATTAATAAAAAAATTGTACTTCGTGAGTTTGAGTTAAGAGCAAAGGGACTTTCCTACGAAAAAATTAGAGAAGCCATTATTGCCGAAGGATTAATAACGGGCAAAAAGATATATCAATACCGTAAAGGCACGATAGAAAGACGGCTTAATAATCCGTTTTATCGTGGCAAGTTTTTATGGAATGAAAAACTTTATGACGGAAATCACGAGATTTTTATACCGAAAGAGTGGATTAAGAAAGTTGATGAATTAAGCGGTCAATGGGGATTTAAAAAACGGCAGTTTGATAGTGAGTATATGGTACTTACTGATGGTTGGCTAAAATGCTCTTGCGGTTGCCGTATTATTTATGACCCTAAACAGAAAAAGAATAAAACCACAGGCACAACTAAAACTTATCACTATTACCGTTGCACTAATGGAAAACGGGAACACGAAAAGTTAGTTAATATTAAAAACGAAAATATTTGGACACAGTTTGAACCAATGCTTGAAAAAATTAATATTAGTGATGATTTTGCCGAAGCCATTGCCGATGCTCTTAATGCCACTGAAAAGAAAGTCCACAGGGCCACAGAAGCCCAAATAGCGGAGTTCAAGGCAAGAGAGCAGGAACTACAAGGCCACGAAGATAAACTCTTTGATTTGCGATTACAGGGCAATGTAGGGCAAGCGGATTTTGAGAAGCAATTAGCCCGTATTCGCTCAAACCGTGAAGGCTTAACAGACCAATTAGAAACACTCCAAAAGGGTTTAACTTCTGCGGTGATGGAAACGGCTCAAACCGTTTTAGAACTGGCTACATCAGCGAAATCATTATGGAAACGAGGCACACCCGAAGAAAGAAGGAATATCCTTGATAGACTACTTTCTAACCCGATTTTAGATGGTGTAAGTGTGCGATTTGACTTGAAAAAACCATTTGCTGTATTGGTGCAAATGAATGAAAATGTTAATTGGTGCGGTCGAGAGGACTTGAACCTCCACAGGATTGCTCCCACAGGCTTCTGAGACCTGCGTGTCTACCAATTCCACCACGACCGCACTTGTCTAAATGAAATGAGCGCCTAGATTAGGCATTCTTCACAAAACTGGCAAGAACCAACGAGTCATAAAATCTATAAAGGAAATTTTTATTTGCAAGCCAGCACAGAAAAAGACTTCAATATGCAAAGAGTCCGTTCTATCCAACAACAAAAATAAGGAGCTCCAATGCTGAAAAAAATTCTCATGACTTTCGGTTTCTGCCTGTCTATTTCAAGTATCGCCATGGAACAGTCCATAATCCTTACAGAAACAAATACCCCAGCCAATCGAAACCGCAATTGTTTGCTTCAAGCCAGCAATGAGGAACTTTTAGATGAGGTCTATTCACGAATGAGCTTTCGTCAAGAGAATCCTCCACGGTTTCGAGAAGACAGTGTGACGATGGAAGCCTTTTGCAGTAGTTCAAACTACTTGGTTTATACTGTTTACCAAAGCGCCACCAAAGAAAAATTAAGCTCAGATCAAATTTACCTTGGAAATCGCTGTTCGAGTATCGCTTCCTTCATCTACCAACGCTATTCCAAAGGAATTATCTATCCACCTGCTCGATTTGCTTTCTGCGATAACAGTAACTATCTGGTTCGAGCGACCGTGGATAAACTTGGAAAAATAAACTTTGAAGATAAAACCTATGTAGGCAATTTTCAAAGCTGTGAAAAAGCAGCTGAAAATTCGAACCAAAATTAAGCAAGTTGATCCTCTTGGATCAACTTCAGAAGTGCACGGGCCACAGGGCCAACCTTTCCATCTGCGATGGGTTCGCCCTGGTAGCTTGTCGCCGGCAAAACATCTAAAGTCGTTCCCACCATCATTACTTCTCTGGCTGTTTTTAATTCATGCAAAGACAAATGAGCCTGACGTATCCCCTTCAACAAGCCTGGAACTAATTTTTTTTCTGCAAGCTCTGCACTGCGAACCATGGTCGTGCCTTTTAAAATATAATTCCAAAATGGAAAGCACAGGTAGCCTTGCTGATCCACAAAGAAAATATTCTCGGTGGAGCTTTCTGCCAAGTACCCCTCATCCGTCCATGAAACAGTAAAATCAAATCCTTGATCAACAGCCTCTTTTTTCATCAAAACATTGTGCAGGTAATTGCACGACTTGATGGTCTCAAAGCCAAATCCCTTCAAGGGGATTTTACTTGGTCCGACAGAAACTCCCTCTTGATATTTTTGAGCAGAAGGGGGCGCTAGTTTTGTGAAAGCAAAATAAATCTGAGCTCCTACCGATTCATAGGGGTTCGTGGTAAAACCACCCGGTCCCCGTGAAACATAAAGTCGAACCAAAAAATCTAAAGTTTTTCCTAAGGACTTCATTCCATCGATTCCTTGTTGAATCAGATTTTTAAATTCCTGCTTAGAAATAGGCAGCTGCATTCCTATTTTTTCTGCCGACATCTGAAGGCGATCCAAATGGGGATCGGATAAATACATTTTCCCCTGAACCACTTTGATGGCTTCAAAAACACCGTCTCCACGATGAACCAAATGATCATCCATAGGCACCAACATCCAAGATGGCTGATCAATAAAACCTCCCAACCAACTTGAGTAGGCCAATAAATAACCTGATTGAGCTGGATATTTTTTCTGCGCAAGATTTTTTAAAATTTCATCTTGAGTTAATAATTTCATAAAGTCTCCTGACATCTCTTCGGCGGATCACCGATCACCTATCGTTGTTCAACTGACATCCAAGGAAAAAAGAAAACCCATTGACCTTGAAAGTGATCCGACAAAAAATGAAGCATAAACCCAAGACACAAAGGAAGGTAACTATGAAAAATGGATTTTTAAGTTTACTGCTCATTGCATCACTTGGCTATGCTCCAAGTTATGCTACAGAACCCACGACCAACGCAGTTGATCCCCATGCTGCAGCGGCAGCCCACCAAGCCGCCGTGATTCCAAGTCATGCGCCAGTTGCTAAAGAAGAAAAAAAGGCAGAACCTCAACATGGGCACGCACCAGCCCCATCTGCAGCACAAGGACATCATGCTGTCGCGGCAGGTGTTCCTGCTGACAAAGCACTGACTTGGTTGAAAAATGGAAACAAACGATATTTGAATGGTTTTTTGCGCAAAGATGGTCAGTCTGCGAAAGATCGCGAAAAATTGGCCTCAGGTCAACAGCCCCATACTATTGTTCTTTCCTGCAGCGACAGTCGCGTTCCGCCGGAATTGGTTTTTGATCAAAAACTAGGCGAAATTTTTGTGGTACGTACTGCGGGTGAAGCCCTGGATAGCTCTGCTATTGCAAGTATCGAGTATGCTGTTGAGCATTTAGGCAGCCAACTGATTCTGGTGATGGGGCATACATCTTGTGGAGCTGTGAAAGCAGCGCTGGGCACAATGAACGGCGGAGATGCAGGAAGTCC
>CAZFSX010000200.1:0-2211 GCA_964522115.1 uncultured Pseudobdellovibrionaceae bacterium
AAAATAAGTTTGTTATAGCCAAAAGGAGACGTTGCAGACTTAGAATCCAATACTGTATTGGGTTTTGAGACGATGTTGCTACTGTTGCAAATTGTTGCGCAACAATTTTTTTCTGAGAAATCACATCAGAAACTTCACTTGCAACTTTGTTTGCCATGGAGATTCGTCCCGCTTCAGTGTATCGCAACACTTGATCCTCTTTTGTCTTTTGTTCTTGGTCTAAGATGGTCATCTTTTTTTCAAGTAGAAGTCTTTCTTCCTTTGATTTTTCGAAATCAACAATGGGTTTTGTTACTGCTGGCGCAAGAGTATAAAGACTCATCGCTGCAAGCAAAGTAACTCTTATGATACATTGAAAAAGGTTTTTTCCCTCGAGAAAGACGAGGGCGACTAAAGAAAGCTCTCCAAGACTTGCGACGAAAAATCTGAAGACCGTCGAACCTTGGTAAGAATCGGCCGCCAAATAGGTCAAAAAAAGCGTCAGGATGGCGCAGAATCCAAAAATAAAAACACGATCCATATGGATGGATGCTTTTTCTTTTCTTTTTGATTCTCGGTTGGTTTTTGTTTGTTTTTCCAGTTTTTGCTGCTTTTTTAAGCGATATTGCCGAAAATATTCAGCTCGGGATTGCTTTGTTTCTGTTGTTCGTGCCATGGTGTATTTACTCCTTTTGGGGGGTCTTGGGGTCGTTTACGGAAAATTCTTTCGACGGAGTTTCCTAAACTGACCCTTTGTTATTTTTGTTTTTTATAAACCTGTTCAACAAATGCAGCTTTTAAAACTGTGAGATACAATTCGCTCCCATAAGGGCAGAATTCTGATGATCTTACCAAACTCAAGTGCTCATCTCTTTTTGTTGATGAAAACCAGTCTTGAAATAGCTCCGAGCTTTCTGAAAGGTCTTTCGCAAAATTATTTTCTTCTTGGCTGGAGCTTTGTTTCTCTCTTAGTACTCTGTTTTCGCTTAAGGCTTTGTTATATTCCATCTCGTAGGCTCTTAAATCTTCAGTTTCGTCTTTTAGCATTTTCAAAGATCTGTAAACCCTTCCGGATCTAGCTAATCCAAAAAATAAGTTTATAGGGCTTGTCTTTGCTTTAACGCACTTATGTTCCATGTCGTAAGAGAAATGATCCAGGGATTGCTGAAGTAAATCTATGCTTAATAGATTTTTTTCTACCAGGCTATTCAGTTCATTTCTAGAAAAGAGACCTTTCAGATTTTCGGGAACTCTTATTTCAGGTCTTTCTTCTGTAGTAGTGTTCTTGTTATTTAAAACAATACTACTACTATTAGAAAGTCGTGGCTCAGGTTGTGGCTCAGGTTGCGGCTCAACTTTGGCCTCACTTTGGCTTAACTTTGGCTCAAGATTGGCTCTGGTTTGGCTTGTTAATAGCTCTAAATAAACAGGGTGAGGCACTTCATATTTTGTCCAGCCACCTCTTCCGTCCTTATAGCTTGATCTTGAAATATACCTTTTTGCTTCCAGTCTTTGAATTGCTTTGCGAGCTGCTGCTGTGGTGGTTTTTAGTGTTAACGCTACATTTGAGATAGATATCAATCCTGAAATTTTGCTTCCATTTTTTAGACAAGAATCAAAGATGTAAAATAAAGATTCTCTTTGAAGCCCGGTGAGTGACTCCAATTGTCTTGTTGGCTCAACTTTGGCCTCACTTTGGCTCAAGTTTGTCTCAAGTTGTGGCTCAGGTTGCGGCTCAACTTTGTCCTGCAGCTTTGTTTTTTTCTGTAACTCTGGCTCAACTTTGGCCTCACTTTGGCTCAAGTTTGTCTCAACTTCAACCTCATTGTGACTCAACTTTGGCTTAAGAAGTGGCTCATGTTTGGCCTCACTTTGACTCAACTCTGGCTCAACTTTGGCCTCACTTTGGCTCAAGTTTGTCTCAGGAATAGTATTTATGTTTTCAACTAAGGGCTTTTCTGAAATTTCAAGAGATGGATCAACCTGAAATGGCGCAAATTTTTTTCTAAGAAAATTTTCTCCATTTTCATTTTGTTTGTCTTCTTTTTTTAGTTTTTTAGTTTTTATTACATCGCTAAGTGATAATGCCATAAAACATCCGTGTTATAGGGTTACTTCATTGTTTTTGTTACTATGGGAAACAGTTGAACTTTTATTAATTGATGCAGAGTTTTGTTTTGTTGGCATGTATTCCCAGATTTCGCGCAACACTTGTCTCATTTCTTCAGCATC
>CAZFSX010000200.1:2221-5352 GCA_964522115.1 uncultured Pseudobdellovibrionaceae bacterium
CGAGATTGATTCTTCTCCTTTAACACCCTCTCTTATGCAGGATTGCAAACAATTTGGAACATTTTTTAGATACCATTGTCGAATCTCTTTCGATAGCTTTCTTTGAATCGATAGTTTTGTTGGTATAAAAACATGATTAAGTTGTTTTTTTGTTTCCTCTTTAAATTCATCCATAAATATTTTAAATTCTGGATAATTTCTAAAATTATTAATTTTGCATTCTAATGGGGAAATAAGTAAGTCAGCAGCGGTTATCGCATTTGTTACCAGGTTGTTCCAGTTTGGAGAGCAATCAAATATTATTAAGTCATATTGTTCTTTTAGTTGTTCAACAACCTTTGTTGTTAACCATGACTCTCTATTGTTTTTTTGAGAAATTGCTCTATCTAGTTGATGAAGCTCTGGTGTTTCAGGAATAAAGTCTAGTGTTGGTATGTCTGTTTTTTGAATTAAGGAAAAGAGGCTTTTAAATCCTCTTTCATAATCATATAAACCGAAGATGGATCTAGATATTTCTTGTGCTTGCTCAAGACTCTCCGCCTCTTCTAAACCTTTCTCAAATCCAATGGCATTCGTAAGATCGCCTTGAAGATCTAGTCCTACAACAATAGTTTTAATGTTATGAAGAGCACTCATTCTTGCCAAATTCAAACTCAAGGTTGTTTTGAGAACACCACCTTTCATAGTAAAAACTGTGATAACCGTCGGTTTCGTTATTTTGGGCAGAAATCCATACTTTTCGCCAATAACTGGAAGATCTTTTGTTGACCAAACTCTTCTAGCGACAGAGCCAGTTTGAAGTCTTTCAGGTGATGGAATATTTTTTGAATTTTCAGCTCGAATAATTCCTGACTTTGTAATATCAGCTTCAAAAATTTCTAAAATCTTTTTTATCGTATACATATTTACCCTCTCTTGTTTTTGGATGTGTTTTTTATGTTTTTAATATAAAAAAGGTACACTAAAATGAAATCACCTGATTTTTTTTAAATCAACATAAAAAACTAAGGTCTAGTTTAAATTTTCTTAACCAAGTCCTGATGAATTTTAAAATGCTACTTTATTTTGCAAAAAATCGTAATCATGTACTTATGTCGAAAAAAAAATATACTCTTCTCGTTGTTGATGATGACTCTTCTTTTTGTGAATCCTTCAAATTCGTTGTTCCTGATAATTGGGCTGTCTTTTGTGCAACAAGTGCAAATCATGTTCATGAAAATCAGACTTTCTCTGCGGCATTTGTTGATATGCATTTAGCGGACAGAAAAGACGGGCAGCCAGACGGACCAAAAGTCATTGAAAGATTGTTGGATGCAAATCCAAAAATACAAATTGTAGCGATGTCTGGTGACCTGAGAATCGATCTTATGGAAAGCTGCCTGAAGGCGGGTGCTCAAAGATTCATATCCAAACCGGTTAATCCTCAAGAGGTTGTGGCGATTTTGGGAAAAATCGAGGCTTTCCATGAAATGAATGAAAAAACAGACAAGGAGTCTGTTTCATGGATCGGATCGAGTCCATTTTCAAAACAAATCAAATACGACATTGCAAACCTTCGTGATGAAAAAAGCCATATCCTCATAGAAGGAGAGACGGGAACAGGAAAAGAAATTGTTGCCTCGTTGTTGAGCCGGCAAGAAAAAGGCGGACACACAGTCACTGTCAATGCGGCAAGTATTCCATCTGAACTTTTCGAATCTGAGTTTTTTGGTCATGTTGAGGGTGCTTTTACTGGAGCGAAATCATCAAAAAAAGGCTTAGCAGAGTTAGCAGATGGTGGAGATCTTTTTCTGGATGAAGTGAATAGTATTCCTCAAAACTTTCAACCAAAACTTCTAAGATTTTTGGAAAATGGCGAGATTCGTAAAGTTGGTTCAACAAAACCGATATTTGTAAAGGTTCGGGTGATTTCGGCTACAAATAGTAGCCTTGAAAAATTAGTCAAAGAAGAAAAGTTTCGTGAGGACCTGTATTTTCGACTTAATGGAAACAGGATCAATTTGCTGCCATTAAGAAACAGAAAAGAAGATATCGAAGACCTTGCAAATCACTTCATGAATGGCCTCAGACCTCAGTGCTGCAAGGTTTTTTCTAAGGAAGCGATGTCAGTACTAATGGATTACGATTTTCCAGGAAACGTAAGGGAGTTGAAAAGAATTTGTGAGAGGTTAGCATTGTCTTCGCCTCTTCCTATTATTAGAAAAGAAGACGTCGAAGAATTGTTTCTTGCTAGCAAAAGAAGTAATGAACATGCATTTAATACGGATGGATTTTTTTTCAGTTATTCAAACTTGCATTTTGGTCTTGATACAATTATTTCGCTTTGTGAAGAATCTGTTTTCAAAGCTGCTATCGAAAAATACAAAACTGTCGATGAAGCAATGAAAGTTCTTAAAGTATCTAAAAGCAATTTCTACAAGAAATTAAAAGATTATGGGATTAAATCTTGAGCGTAAAGGTTGTTTCTGCACACAAATCATTTTTCAGTAGGTTTCACAGTCTTCTTGACCGAGTTGCCAAAGAATATAATCAAATAGATCCAATATGCGCAGAAGACCTGTCCGTAGTGGAAAAACATCAAAGCAATCTCATAGATCAAGATCTTCCTGTTTATTATGCTGTGAATTTGGATGAAGTCGTTGGATGGTGTTTTATTGAGCGAAATGAAAATCCTCGGTTTTCTCATAGAGGGTTTATGTCTTTTGGAATGCAAAAAAAGTTCAGAGGAACAAATAAAAGATTTGGAACGAATCTCATCAAAGAAGCAATGAATCACGCAAGACGGGTGGGTTTTGAAAAAGTAGAAGTAAGCGTTTTTTCCAAAAACAAAGACGAATTGGACCTGTACAAAAAATTTGGATTTACTGAGATTGGAACATTCAAACACTTCAGGAAGTTCAATGATGAATATATAGACTCTATTTTTCTTGAATATTTTTTCTAAATTTTATAAAAAAAGAGCCGCCATTGCGGCGGCCAGTAGCAGATATGGATGCTTAATAACAAAGAACCGTAACATTATTTTTCATATCAGAAAAATGAAGAGGAACAGCTCCTTCGGCCATGTAGAAAAGCCTGTTTGTTTCTTTTCCAGATTCTCCCATATAGATTCTGACTCGACCTGGTTTATT
>CAZFSX010000201.1:0-5339 GCA_964522115.1 uncultured Pseudobdellovibrionaceae bacterium
AAACAACGATGCATATGTCTGGGGTCCGGTGACTTTAGAAGGTAAAAAACAACAAGGCATTCAGGTGATGGTGCAGGATCATCCAGAAGCACAAATCATCTATTTTCAAGGCCCTTTCCCAAATCCAAATCTGAAAGCGACATCATCCAATGGAAATTTTTTAATCATGAATTTACCACAAGGTTGGTACACCGTTCTGGCGAAGATGAAAGATCAAGTGATTGCGGATCAATCCATCCAGGTTGAAGATCATCACCTATCTGTTGCATCTTTGCAAGGGTCCTTAGCTCGTGCATGGTTGTCAATTAAAAGCTTTGATGCATTTTTAGGAACACCCCTGGCTGTACAAATGCATTTGCAAGGTCAGGCAGAGCCTGAGTTGATTGAAGAAGAAAAAGAACTATTGATCGTGCCGACGGAAGGGTTGCGAACGGCGTTGATTCAGCCAATCAACCAGGATTATGCTCCTATGAAAATCCAATACTCTGGTCACGATATGTATGGACATTTACCTTTAGTTACAAAGGCATGGTTGCAAAATAGTGCTCAAGCAGCGCAGATGATGAAACATGAAGAAAATGAAATGATTTTAGGATTTGTTCCCGAGTTTGATTTTGAAGTTCGTCAATTGGCCTCTTATGACAAAATTCTTTATTTTGATGCCTCTGGAACCCCTGTTCAGCGCGGCGTTGCCGGTGGTGGATTTTTATATTTAGCTCATAATCCATCAACTAAAACAATTGTGGTGACAGATCGACATACGCACCAAGTTTATTCGCGACTCATTCCATTTGATTCACAAACTATCACCACATTGAAATTTGATCAGTGATCAAAAAAATATTGACGAAATTTTTCACCTCGATCTTCAAAGTTTTTAAACTCATCTAAACTGGTTCCGCCAGGACTGAGTAAAATCAAATCATCTTGAAGAGCTTGTTGTTTTGAAGCTATCACTGCTTGTTTTAAGTTTGGATAAAGATTCCCTGAAAGCTGACTGCCGGATTGAATCAACTGGGCCGCCTCACCAAAGAAATAAAAAGTCCAATCTTTCAAGCTTTGCAAACACGAAAGGTCTTTCCAGGGTAGGTTTTTGTCACGTCCACCCAGAAGGAGATGTTTACGACGAAAACGAGAATCTTTAGATAATGAATGGACGCAAGTTAAAACACTTTGCACTGTTGTTGCTTTGCTATCATTGATGGCATGAAGGCCATGATGAGTTCCCAAATATTCCATTCGGTGAGAAAGTCCTGGAAAGTCTTTCATCCATTGCAAACTTTCATTGGCCCAATTTGCTTTTTTTGCAACAAGTGCGGCCATTGCTAAATTATCTTGATTGTGCAAACCCACAAGACGGCTGTGATCTAAACCAGATTCTTTCCATTCAGGATCGGACCCATCGGTCCACAAGATTTTAGAAAAGAATGAAGCATGCTTTTGACAAAAGAAATACAAATCACCCCCATTTCGATTGCCGATGATAAATTCTTGTGTGGCAGAAACGCCATCCAGTTTCACTTGATAGTATTGTTCAAGGCTTGAGTAGCGTTCTAAGTGATTCGGAAGCAAGGAAGTTAGCACAGAAATATGTGGACGAAATTGTGGAAAAAGTTCCAATTGATAACTTGAAAGCTCCAGAACAATCCATTTTGCACGCGCTTGATTTAAAAATTGAACACCACGAATATAATCCAAAAAGGGGACTCCAAAATTTCCTCCAACGAAGGCGTGGGGATCCCATCGCAAGCCTTGTTGTAGCAGAGCCGTCGTGGTGCTTTTTCCAACGGATCCTGTGACTGCAATTACTTTTTCACTTTGCAGCTGATGGTAGGCATAGCTCCACTCATTGGTGATGGTACAACCGTTTTTCTGAAGTTGCTGAACCCAGGCGGATTGGAGTGGAATTCCTGGTGATAAAAATGCAGTTTTAGGCCGGATATTTAATAACTCTTCGGTGTTAGGAAAATCACAGGCCTTTTTTTCGTCAAAAATAAAGAAGTCTTTTCCACGAACATATCCATAGCAAACCAGATATTTTTCGACGGAAATTCCACTGAGCCCTTGTCCTAAGATAACGATGGGAGTTTGTAGTTTGATCATGCATACCTCGACATGAGGCTATTTGAGAATTTCAAAATAGTCTAGTTCTAGAGGACCTTTGTCTGCGCAGAAAAACTGGATCTGGACGACAAGTTTCATTTAAGGGAAAATATACGAATGGAATCAATGACCCACCGTTCGAAATATACGGCAATTATCAGCGACTTGCATTTGTGTGAAGCGGAACCTGTTCATCCAAAATTCCCCTTGTGGAAAAAATTTAAAACAAAAGAATTTTTTTATGATGATGTTTTTCAAAACTTTTTGACTCATCTGCAAGAACTTTCAAAATATGAAGATGTGGAATTGATTTTAAATGGAGATATTTTCGATTTTGACAGCGTGACAACCATGCCCTCCCATCCAACCTACAGAATCCATTGGTTGGAAAAAAAACGAGGATTGTACCCTCGTCCCGAACGGACTCTGTTTAAGATGCAAACGATTATTGAAAGTCATTCGGTATGGTTTCAAGCTTTGAAATCATTTATTGAGCGTGGCAATCGCGTGGTCTTTGTTATTGGAAATCATGATCTTGAATTGCACTTTCCGGAAGTACAGTCGTGCATCCGTAAAGCATTAGGAGTTGATTCTCATGATCAAACACGACTTCGTTTTGCGGATTGGTTTTATATTAGCAATCAAGACACATTGATCGAACATGGAAATCAATATGATCCCTATTGTGTCTGCGAAGATCCCATCAATCCATTTATACAGGGTTATAACTACAAAAGTATGCGACTGCCTTTCGGAAACCTGGCTTGCCGTTATATTTTAAACGGATTGGGTTTTTTTAACCCTCATGTAGATTCCAATTACATTATGTCCTTGTCACAATACATAAAGTTTTTTTTGAAATACATGTTGCGAGCTCAACCAGAACTTGTCATGACATGGTTTTTTGGATCTGTCGTCACATTGTGGAAAAGCTTTTCAGATCGATTTGATTTGCCCATTAAAGACCCTCTAAAAATTGAAGACCGTGTGAATGACATCGCTTTTCGGTCTAACGCTGATCCGCGTATGGTTCGAGAATTGAAAGAACTGTTTGTCGCCCCAGCAACGACAAATCCCTTTCTGATAGCAAGAGAGCTTTGGCTGGATCGGGCTTTTTTGATTATGATTTCGTTTTATGTGATCTTTTTATTGATGCTTTTTATAAGACAGATTTTCGATGTTTCATTTTTTTGGGCCTTTGTTCCTTTATTTTTATTGCTTCCATTTTTTCTATTTTATTCCAAATCAGTTTCATCCTTGGTTTCTGGTTACAAAGAACCTGATGAAAAAATATTGGCAACAGCTGCCAGTATCACGAAAGTTCAAAGAATTATATATGGGCACACGCATATCACAAGACATGAAATTTTAGGTCCCGTCGAACACTTGAATTCGGGATGCTGGTCCCCGGCTTTTTTAGATGTGGAGTGCACTCAGTCAGTAGATCAAAAAACCTTTGTTTGGTTGTCGCCAGAGGCCTCTGGTCAGGGACGTCAGGCTCAGCTTTTGATTTTTGATCAAGACGGTTCACGAGAGGCAAAAAACGTCGGTCCAAGGGAACATCGAAAATAACTAGGACATGAAAACAAACTAAGGTCTTGTTTTCAATACCTGATTGTGACAGGCTTAAAAAAGAGAGCCCCGGGTTGGGCAGTTTGGACAAGGAGGAACAAAATGTCAGAAGTATTAGTAGTGACCAGCAAAGTGAAGAAGTTCATCAAAGAAAAAGGAAACATGAACACTTCCGCAGAAACTGTCGAAGTTCTAAGTAAAGCCATTGAACAGCTTTGCTTGAAAGGCATGGACAGTGCGAAAGCAGATGGACGTAAAACCGTCATGGCTCGTGACATTATCATCGACCATCTTTAAGATTTATAATTTATTTACACATTTCTAAAAGCTCGGCCCATGATAAAATCTGAACGCCGAGCTTTTCTGCTTTTTCAAGTTTAGATCCAGCTTCTTCTCCAGCAACAAGATATTGCAGTTTTGCACTGACGGAAGAAAGAACCTTTCCTCCTTGGGATTCAATAAATTGACTAGCTTCATCTCGCTTCACAGGAAGAGTTCCTGTAATGACAAAAGTTTTTCCCAATAATGGACCAGAATTGGGACGGTGAATTTTTTCAATTTTTAGACATTGATCCAATTCTTTTAAAAGTTGGCGATGCTGATCGTCTTGCAGCCATTGGTAAATGGTCGAAGCAACTTTTCCACCAACATCTTGAATCTGTGTCAGTTCAGACTCTTCAGCGGATAAGAAGCTGTCGACAGAGGGGTAGTGAAGCGCCAGGGCCTTCGCGGTTTGTTCCCCAACAAAACGAATGCCAAGAGCATAAATCAACCGAGTCATCGTTGTGTGCCGACTTTTTTCAATACTTTTCAGAATATTGTCAGCAGATTTCTCTCCCTGTCTGTCTAAAGTCAGCAAATCTTCTTTCTTCAGTTGATAGAAATCAGAAGCTTGCTTCACAAGACCCTGATCAAAAAAAACTTCGATCCAGCGATCTCCCAGTTTATCAATGTTCATGGCCTTGCGAGAACAGAAGTGCTTCAGTCCTTCTTTTAAAATTGATGGACAATGGGAAGAACTGCACCGAGATGCCACTTCTCCTTCCAGTTTGATCACAGCGCTACCACAGGATGGACAATGAAGGGGCATTTGGAAGGCAGATGAATTCGAAGGGCGTAGGTTCAAAAGAACCGACACAACTTCGGGGATCACGTCCCCTGCTCTTTGAATCAGGACAGTATCACCGACTCGGATATCTTTACGAAGAACTTCTTCCTCGTTGTGAAGAGTGGCATGGGAGATGGTCACACCCCCAACCTTCACAGGAGCCATGATCGCCACGGGAGTGAGAACACCCGTGCGCCCTACTTGAACCTGAATATCTTTGATCAGAGTTTGGGCTTGAGTTGGTTTGTATTTGGCAGCCGTGGCCCATCGAGGACTGCGAGCAACCAGGCCAAGTTCATTTTGAAGTAATAAACTTTGAACTTTGATGACGACGCCATCAATATCAAATGGAAGCTCTTGGCGAATTTTTTCAATCTCATGATAAAAGTGGATAACTTCGTGGATATCTTTGCAGGCTTGTCGCAGAGGATGATGATGAAAACTTTGAACAACAGGTAATCCCAACAATTGCAATTGGTTCATCAAATCTTCTTGGCTGTGATATTGAAAGCCTTGAGAATCTCCTAACGAATAGGAAAAAAACTGCAGGGGTCTT
>CAZFSX010000202.1:0-5339 GCA_964522115.1 uncultured Pseudobdellovibrionaceae bacterium
TCGTCGTATCTTCTTTTTTAAAAGTTCGACTTGCCAATCTGTAGGGAGCAGCAATACGAATCACTTCTTCCACTCCTGCAAGTTGACGAAACAGATCAGCATCAATTTGAGTGTCATCACCCAAAACATTCACAGTTGTTTTGAAAGTTCCTTTGATCAGAATAGGTTCGCACTGATGTTTTTCAACAATCAATTTTACTTCATCCAACTGACTTTGAGTATGGCCGCTTTTTAATATGATAATCATTTTTGCTCCTTATTGGGATTCAGATCATTTTCTTTGAAATTTTTAGCAAGAGCAAACTCTTTTGAAAAATCATTCTTAAGGACAGATTCGCGCATTTGCTCTAATTTCTTCATCATGGCGTCCATCGCAAGTAAAATATTTTCTTGGTTCACGTTCACAACATCTTTCCACATTTTTGAATCACTGGTCGCAAGTCGTGTCAAATCCTGCAACGCCGGACCAAAGACAAGCGGCTGTTTTTTTTCTGTCACCTCTTGTTGAATCAACAAAGTTAATGTTGTTGAAAGAAATTGCGGCAGATGACTTGTGTAAGCAAACACTTGATCGTGCTGTTCGGCAGACATTTGCGTAGGAACACTTCCTAAAGTTTGTAAAAACTCTTCAAGAAGAATTTTAGGAAGCTCAGGCCACTGATCTTGCGGAAGATGATCAAAGCATAAGACGAATGGTCTTTGAATAAAAAGCCCCTTTTCAGCGGCAAGATTTCCATGAACACTTTTGCCTGCAATAGGGTGTCCTCCAACAAAGTAAAAATTCTTTTCCGCCGATTGAAGAGCCTGAAAAATATTTTTCTTTGTGCTGGCATAATCGATCACTAATTTTCCCGCAAAACGACCGGCATGGGTGCGAAGAATTTTTTCAATTTCTAAGGGAGGACAAGCCAAGATGATCACATCGCAATCAAAAATGGAATCAATTTGATGATGGAGGGTCACAATGGATTGCAATTCAGGGTGACTGGGTTGAATGGGGTCAAACCCACTGATGGATATTTCTGGTAAAATATCTTTCAAACACAAAGCCGTCGATGCACCAAGAAGTCCAAGTCCAATGATGCCAACTCGTTGTTTCGTAAGTTTGAATTTTTTTCTTTCTTTGCGAAGTGAAGATTTTTTTTCCCACTCGCGAAAGTAATGAATCACGGATTTGAACAATGGAGCTAAGGTTTCTTGATTCAATGGGCCTTCATTGTTTTTCAGGATTCTATCCACAATTTGATTTTCACGATTTGGATCATAGAAAGGATAATTATTTTTTTGTTTCCATTGCGCCACCATTTGAACCAGTTGGGCGCGTTGTGAAAATATTTGCAAAAGTTGATCATCCAAATGATCGATAGCTTGGCGTAAATCAAGTAATTGTTGTTGAACCATGATGAAATCTTTCGTTGAAGTGGATGCTTGATGGTGCTTCTGCTAATTGAAACTAAAACGGGTCCAGTGTCAAGATTCTGACGAGCTTGCGAAAAAAGATTGTCATCTATTTTCATCATCTTCACATTTTCCAGACTGTATCCAAATATAGACCATCGCCATATCACCATCTAGAGAAAAGTCCTGTTGGTATTTGCTTTGCTTACATAAACAGTGACCCAGTCTGTAGGAGGATTTTGTGGCAGAAGAAAATGCAGCGGCGGCGGCAGCACCAGCACCTTCGTCGGGTGGAGGTTCCAATAAACCCCCCGTCTTGATGATCATCATTGCAATTGTCAATATGGCCCTGGTGGGGGGTGTTGGCTTCATGCTTTTTCAGGCAAAAAAGAAAGAAGCTGCAGAACCAAAAATTGAGCACGTGATTAAAGGGGAGCATGAAGCTCAAAAATCCGAAGGCCATGATGAAAAACCTTTCATTGGAAAGGTTCTGCCTCTTGAAACTTTTATCATTAATTTGGCGGGATCCAAAGGTCGTCGTATTGCCAAAGTGAATATGGAAATCGAGGTCGAAGGTGAGCAAATTCAGGAAGAAATTGAAAAGCGAAAAGCCCAAGTTCGCGACATTATCATAACTTTGCTTAGCAACAAAACCTTTGAAGAAGTTTCTAAGCGTGAGGGAAAAGATCAATTGCGAGACGAAATCAAGGACACGGTGAATGCCTTTTTGACAAAAGGTAAAATTACAAACGTGTACTTTACAGAGTTCATTTATAATTAGGAGTAGCTTGCATGAATCAGGTGTTATCTCAAAGCGAAGTTGATGCCCTGCTTGCCGCAGTTTCCGAAGGGGATTCCAGTAGTGGTTCCTCGTCTGGTTCCAGTTCAGGAGGCGGATCATCCTCGATGGCAGGAGGAGCCACTGATGATGGTCGTGTGGTGGTATCCTACGATCTGACCAGCCAAGATCGTATTATTCGTGGAAGGTTGCCACAGCTTGAAGTGATCTATGAACGTTTCATGAGGGCCTTCCGGGTTTCTTTGTCATCTGCTTTAAGGAAAATTGCGTCCTTGACTCTTGCCAGTACTGATTTTTTGAAATTTGGTGAATTTATCAATACTTTACCCATGCCTACCTGCATGTCTGTTCTTCGTTTCAGTCATTTGCGGGGATCCGCTTTGCTGGTGATTGAAAGTAAATTGGCCTATGCCCTTGTTGATAGCTTCTTTGGTGGTGCAGATCGCCCTTATACAAAGATTGAAGGAAAAGATTTTACCCAAATCGAGCTGTCAATTGTCAGAAAGGTAGTGGATCTTGCGATAGATGATATGGAGCAAGCATGGGCTTCGATAGAAAAAATCGGAGCTAGTTTTGTGCGGACGGAAGTGAACCCTCAGTTTGTGGGAATTGTGCCCCCGACAGATGTGGTGATTGCTTCAACTTTTGACGTTGAACTTGAAAATGCCAATGGAACTATAACCATTGTGATTCCATATGCAACGATAGAGCCAATTAAACAAAAGCTATCCAGCGGATTTCAGGTGGAATCAGATCAGGCTGAAAAGAAGATATGGACTTCGATCATTCGTCAGCAATTGTTAGAGACAGAATTAAATATGAAGGTTGATCTTGGTCAAACTGAAATTAGTCTGGCTGATTTGATGGAGTTAAAAGTTGGAGACGTTTTGCCATTGGATCAGGATGCAACAGGAGAAATCGATGTGATGGTGGAAGGTGTGACTCGGTTTAAGGGCTACCAAGGCATTCATCACGGGACCGTGGCAATTCAAGTAACACAAAAAGTTGAGGATCTTTAAAGGAGTAACTATGTCGCAAGACCACTTAGAAAGTATCGCAGATCAATTAGCAGCAGAAAGTCCCGCGGCAGAAATTGCTTCTCCAGCGGCCTCTACGGATGGAGAAAAGAAAGACCGTAATCTTCAGTTGATTATGGACATTCCCCTTCGTGTCACCGTGGAGCTTGGACGAACCAAAATGCCAGTCTCCGAACTTTTAAATTTAGGTCAAGGAAGTGTGATCGAGCTGAATAAGCTTGCGGGGGAACCGTTGGAAGTTTTGGTCAATGATAAATTGATAGCTCGTGGTGAAGCTGTTGTCGTCAATGAAAAGTTTGGTGTGCGTTTAACTGATATTATCTCGACGAAAGAACGCGTGGAACAGTTGCGCTAGTATTTATAATGAAGAGGACGGAACAATGACAAAAATAAAATCTTATTCAAGATGGTTCTTCGCTGGATGTTTTATATTTGTGATCGCGGCCTCTGCTGTGTCGGAATCTTCATTTTCATCAACGACTTCGGCGAAAGGTAACAAAGAAACATCCCTTGCGAAGTCGACAGATGAAAAAGACATTTTAATTTCATTTGATGAAAAGCAAAAAAATGCCTCTGACAGCAGTGGAGTTTTTAGGGTCATATTGACATTTGGTTTGGTAGGAACTTTGGCCACGGGAGCTTATATTTTGGCGAAAAAGAAAAGTGTCCAACAGGGTAAAACATCAAACCCCATGAAGATCAAAGTCTTGTCACAACACTATTTGGGTCCGAAAAAATCTTTGGCCGTTGTTCGCGTTGCAGGAGAATCCATTCTTGTTGGTGTGACGGAAAACAATATTAATATGATTAAATCTTTGTCCTTGTTGGATGAGGAAATTCCTGAAGCTTCACCTTCAGATTTTGGAAGCATATTTCAAGGTTCAACGAAAAATTCTGATTTTCAAGAAAATGAAGATGAACAAGCTTTAATGTCCATCAAAGACCGTGTGACAAAAACTCTTCAGAATATGAGGAATCCATCATGAGGTTTTGGACTCTTTTACTTTTATTGATGGCTCCGATGGCGATGGCTCAAGTGCAATTGCCGACGGTGAATTTAGGATTTAAAAGTATAGACAACCCGACGGAAGTTGTCAGTGCGATTCGACTTGTTCTGATGATGACGGTGTTAACCCTAGCGCCAGCAATCCTTATTTTGATGACCAGCTTTACTCGGTTCATTATTGTGTTTTCCTTTTTGCGACAAGCGATGGGTGTTCAGCAGATGCCGCCTAATCAAGTACTAGTGGGATTGGCGATGTTTCTGACCTTTTTTGTGATGGGACCTGCTTTAACTGAAATGAATACCAAGGGAATTCAGCCCTATATGGCAGGAAAGATCAATCAAGAAAAGGCTTTAGATGAAGTTCTGGCTCCGTTAAGAAAATTCATGTTTCATCAAACTCGGGGTCAAGATCTTTCCTTGTTTGTGAAATTAGCAAAAATAGAAAAACCTAAAAACTTATCTGAAGTTCCGACAATGGTTTTAGTTCCTTCCTTCGTGATCAGTGAATTAAAGACGGCATTTCAAATTGGTTTCATTATCTTTCTTCCGTTCTTGATCATCGATATGGTTGCGGCAACTGTCTTAATGGCGATGGGGATGATGATGCTTCCTCCTGTTGTGATTTCGCTGCCATTTAAAATTATGCTGTTTGTTTTGGTGGATGGATGGAGTTTGTTGGTTGGAAGTATGGTTAAAAGTTTTGGGATTTAATTAGAAGTCGAGGTTGAGGGTGGGTGAAGATCTGATCATTAAGTTAGGACAAGAGGCTTTGAAGACAACAGCGATGTTGTCGGCTCCAATTTTGATTTCGGCCTTAGTGATAGGTTTAACTGTCAGTATTTTCCAAGCGTTGACTCAGATCAATGAATCCACTTTGTCTTTCATCCCCAAAATGTTGGTGGTGGCCATTGTGATTGTTTTGGCTGGTCCATGGATGTTGGATTTGATTAGCACTTACACGGTCAATTTATTTGAAAATATTGCCACGATTGTACGGGAGTAAATAAAGAGTGAATATTTATCAGCTCCAAGAAGGTCAACTTCTAGCATTTATATTGATATTATTGCGAAACACAGCATTTGTTGTTACGTCTCCCAT
>CAZFSX010000203.1:0-5331 GCA_964522115.1 uncultured Pseudobdellovibrionaceae bacterium
AAAAACGTCTTTCTGTTTTAAATCATTCGTCACGATGCATGGATCAAAGGACAAAGTGATTTTTCCCACATTGGTGGCTCCAACAAGAACGACATAGACAAGCCCTTGCGCAGTTTCAATTTCGCATACCACACGCTCATTGACTGCAAAAAGCTGATCAATATTTTCCACACTCCATTGATTCACTGGCCACAACTGCCCCGGCACCCAACGCACTTGACGTAGACGCCCATCCACGGGGCTATGCACCCGATGATAATCTGTGGGGCAAAGATAGTAGGTGATAAAATAATCGGAATCCAACAACTGGGGAATCTTTAAAAAATCTTCCGCCGAGTACATGCGTCCTTTGGCTTGAATCAATTGCCCCTGCTGAAGAGGTCCAAAGGAAGAAATCGCACTGTCTGCAGGATGAACAATGGGACTGACTGAGTCGATCGGTCTTAAACCCGCCTTCAATCGCCGCGTGAAAAAAGAATCAAAACTGGAATACTCTTCGATGTTTTTTTCCGCCTCTTCTAAATTGATTCGATAGGCCTTGGCAAAAGCACCCAATAAAAACTTGCGACAAAATCGCGGCAAACTCACACAGGCCAACTTCCCGACCCAATAACTGAGTTGATTTTTTGGCAAAAATTTCAGAATCCACATGATGATGCTCCTTCAGGCTCGACAAGTTGACCTCAGAAAGGTAGACAGAGCCCATGTCGAAAATCCTACATGATATTGAAGTGCCCCTCAATGAAGAAACTTATATTCAGCCAAATAGCCATTTTTTTATCGCTATTTGGCTGATTTTGATGAATTTGAATCCAGCCAAATAACTTATTTTTTATGGCTATTTGGCTAAATCAAAGATATCATGATCACAAATACAAGAAAGGGTTCCTTCGATGAGCTTTGTTCCAAAAAATTTTTCAAAAAAAAATACCTTTATTGGACGCAAGAATGAGATCTCAAAATTGAGATCTATCATCGATAAAAAAGATCCATCAATCGTCATCGTTTATGGACGACGACGCATTGGGAAAACATTTTTTATCGAACAACATTTAGCAAATCGAAATTTAATCAAAATCGAAGGCATACAAGGACTCAATCAAAAAGAACAACTTCAACACGCGACGAAACAACTTCAATCCTACTGGAATGATGCGACACTAAAAAAAGTTAAAATCGAGAATTGGAGCGATTTTTTTGAAATTATCCATGAAAAAACAAAAAATCAAAAATTTACTTTATACCTTGAAGAACTTCAGTGGCTTGCAAGTTATGACTCACAACTAATCAGTTACTTAAAGTTCGCTTGGGACAATTACTTTGAGAAAAACCCAAACTTCATTCTTGTTTTATGCGGCTCATCGCCCTCCTTTATGATCAACAAAGTGATTCATTCCAAAGCATTGCATAATCGATCGGAATATGTTTTCCCAATCAATCCCTTCAGCCTAGATGAAACAAAAGAATTTATGGGATCAAGGTATTCAAAGATGGAGTTGATGGATGCACATCTTCTATCAGGGGGGATTCCTCAATATTTAAAATACTTAAAATCAGGTCATTCCGTTTTCCAAAACCTCTGTGAAAACTCTTTTTTACCAGGTTCTTTTTTCTGCTTAGAATATGAAAAAATTTTTACAAGCTCACTGGCCGCCAACTCTCATTATAAAAAATTGATCGAAGTAATTTCAAAAAATCGATCTATTGATAGAACCAAGATTGCAGAAAAATTAAAAATACAATCAGGTGGAACTCTGACCGATCTATTGACTGATTTACAAGCTTGCCATTTTATAGAAAAACAAACCCCCTATCAACTGTCTGACAATTCAACTCTGAACAGATACATTATTCAGGACAGCTATCTCCATTTTTATTTTCAGTTTATCAAACCTATTTTATCAAAAATTGACAAAGGGGATTTTTCTAAAAATCCCACCTCAGCTCTTTCTACAACTCACTATCGATCCTGGCTTGGATTGGCTTTTGAACGATGGTGCCGCAGCAATCACACCACCATTGCTGAAATTTTACAGATAGCAGGCGTGCAATATACATCAGGATGTTATTTTACTCGAACTGATTCAGATATTTCTGCGCAAATCGATTTATTATTTGATCGTCAAGATCGAGTGATCACTGTCTGCGAAATCAAATATCAAGAAGGCCCTATCAATAAAAAAATAATTCCTGCTTTTGAAAGAAAACTGCAAACACTCAAAACAAAAAAAACGATACAAAAAGTACTTATCACCGCCTCCGAACTTGAACCAAGTTTGGAACGTATGCACTATTTCGACAAAGTGATCTCTTTGGATGATCTGATTTAAGTCAAAAAGTCCTATTTCAATTGTTGGATTTAAATTTTGGAGTTTGCCTGATTTGTCTAGCAAATCAGCCATTCTAAAAGACATTTCAAAATATTGCACCTTGTCGTTGATCGCTTATCATACGTACTTTTCCAGACAATGTCTTGGGCGGATTCTTGAACTGATATTTTTCAAAGTTAAGAACCTGACTGCTTCGAAGACTCAATATCTTTGCATACCGCGTATGCATAAGGCTTAATTGGTTTTTCACTTCATTTTGAAGATCAAGACTATTCCAAATTTTGTTGCTAAAGAAAATGACTTGATCATCACCGAATGAAGTTTTGTTCATTTGCACATGAAAATCAACCAGGGGAAGTCTGAGCTTTTCACGTAAAAATAGAAACCATTCTTTGGGTATTTTTTCACCCCAAACTTTAATAAAGTCATCCCTTCTTCCAGTCAAAACAAGACCTTTCCTGCCCATAGGATCACAGGATAGATCAACAAAATAGCCGCGATCTCCAACATATTGACGAACAATAGGTTTTTCTAGACGGATCTGGTTTGTTGTCAAAATATCACCAATACCTTCAGAATCCTGATCAACAATTTCAATATTCTGAAATTCATGATGAATATGAAAATGGCCTTCAGGACATTTTGGACATTGGTACCCAATACTTCCACAATCACTGGTTTGATAGACAGCACGAAAATCAATATTTTCTGGGAATACAGTTTTGAATAACTCTCGATCTTGAGCATAAAGAGATTCTCCACCGTAAATAAATAATCTCACGTGACTTAATTGAAGCTTCTGAGTCCTTAAATAATTGGCAAATTCTATAAAATCACTTGGCATAACCAACAGAACTGACGCTTTGAGCTGTTCGATATGTTCATATAAATTCTTAAAGTTTGAAAAATCACCAAAAGGAAGTATTGTGCAACCCGTTTCTTTCAACGCTAAATAAACTGTAAATTCTGAATTAAAGAAACCTGGCATACCCCATGTAGCAACAACATCGGTTTCTAATATTCCTGCATTTTTATAACCACTTCCATGTAATTTTGAATTTCGTTCAACATCCGAAAAATTTAATGGGAAAATTTTTGGAACTCCGGAGCTTCCACTGGTCGAAAAATAGATAGTTGAATCCCGTGTTCCTTGAAAATTAATATTGTTGGGATGTGTGTTTGCTTTTAACACAACACACCTACCTTTTTTCTTTCTCTGGCGTAGGCGATGAAGGAAAGAATTCCGGCAACCCCAATTCCAATTTCCATAACTGCTGCTGCCTGAAGTGTCATCTGAGACCCTATTTGATCCGCCAGGAAGGCGACAAAAACACCAATCGTTGCACCGCCTGCTCCACCCGCAAATTGCATCAATGAAAAAATTGTTGGCTGAAACTCTGATCGAATTTCAGCTTGGACCATAGTTTCAACAAGAACCAATGTCACTGCACCCATAATTCCTAAAAGTAGAAAAAGTATGACTGAAAATATCATGGAATTTGATAATGTGAATGTGCCAAAAATCATCCCATCGAAAAGAATCAAATAAGGCAAAGTTGTAACTTGAAATATTCTTGGGAATTTCACAGGAAACAAGGACCCAACGATCCCTCCAATGCCGGCAGCACCAAGTAAAATTGATGCAAAATCACTTCCTTTTCCAAAGACTTCTTTAGTGAAAGGAAAAATCAGTGGTGCTTGAATTTCTAAAATTATAGCAATGACACAATAGGAGACAACAACCATAAGAACAAAGGGGATTTTCCTTAAGTAATGAAAGCAATCAATAAAACTAACTTTGACTTCATTTTCCTTTGATGAAGATTGCATAGGAAGAGAAGTCATACCCACCAAATTATCTGTGAACCAATATTGCTTACCAATGCTAAAGGCAACCAAATTGATAAAACTCAAGAAAAGTAAAAACATCATCACAACAGATATTGAAAATTGACTTGCTAAAACTCCACCAAGAGGCGGACCCAGAATAATGCACAAATTCGCAAAAAGCATTTTTACTGATAAATATTTTTTACGATGACTTTCTTCGATCAATTGAGCATCACAAGACATTTTTGAGACAAGTAATATTTGATGCAAAAGACTATGAACACCAGCAACAATAAATATCCCCAAAGTATCTTTTGCAAAAAAACAGGCAACAGCAAATAAGATCAATCGTGCAATCAGTGCAAACTTCAAGATCACTGGGGCATGAAATTTTTTAAATAACTTCCCTGAATAGATAGTTGCTATCAGTGAAGGAAAAAAAGTTGCTAGACTGATAAATCCAATATCTGCACTACGACCGGTCATTTGATAAATGAGGGCTATAAATATAGTAAATGATGACGTACCAATCAAACGAATCAGAAAATCAATCGATATAAAATACTTAATTTTAAAGGCTAACATTATGAACTCCATCCTATATAAGAACCATTTTGTACATTTACGATTGATGAAATAGCAGAAGCCCGAACAAGATCTCCAGACCACTTATGGTTGATGCGATACTTTCCTAACACATAATTCGCAAGGAATTCCCGACAACGATTACCCTGTTCAGCATGAATGCAAATTGGATAAGAGTGAATATATTCTTGGGCTATCCATTGCTTTTTGTCTTCGATTGCTTTTTCTAAGACATTCAGAAGTTCATCCTGACGACATTCTTTTCCAACAAGAATATCTTGACCGCCATAGCTATCGATTTTCTTAAAAACATATTTTCTTTGATTTCTAATTAGAAGTTCTAAATTATCTGAATTGACTACGTATGTCGGCATCATTGTTCGCTGGATCGAATCAGAGACTTCTTTATTAAAAAAATGAGCTTGATGATATCGCCATATCATTTCAAGCCACTTTTTATTTCCCCATATTTCGCCAGAAAAATCGGTTACAACGTGTGATGTTTTTGAATAAATCTTATGAAGTAGATCTAAGTTATCCAAACTGTCTTCAAGTAAAAATTGTCTATAAACAAGAGTACGACTAT
>CAZFSX010000204.1:0-5325 GCA_964522115.1 uncultured Pseudobdellovibrionaceae bacterium
TTTCCCCCCCTGACATCAAAGTCACACTTTGCATTTTCTTTCCTGGAGGACGAGCAATAATTTCCACACCCATCTCTTGCTTTTCAGGATCCTCATGCAATTCCAACTTCGCTTCACCGCCACCAAACAAGACAGGGAAAACACGTGTAAAACGATCATTCACAAGATCAAATGTTTCTTTAAAGCGACGAGAACAAATGCGATTGATACGGTCGATCACGCGACGAAGCTGTTCCTTTGCTTCGATCAAATCCTCTTGTTGTTTCGTTAAGAACTCATAGCGCTGAGAACTTTCCTGATATTCTTCGATGGCCGATAGATTGACCTCTCCGATTTTAGAAAGTTTTTCCCTCAAATCTTTCAATTGCACTTCCGCATCGGCGGCATCCACCTGACGATCCAAATAGTTTTGATACACATCCGGAAGATTCAACATATAACGTTCGCGCATTTGATCGACCAAGTACTGTTCCTTCATCTTGGCCTGTTCTAACTTCAATTGAGATTCATTCATTCTGGACTGACGTTCATTCTTCGCTTTTTGCGACATCTGAACTTCAGTTTCCAAATCTGAACGTTGGGATTCAATCTGTTCGTAATAATCATTGGCGTGAGATAACTGAGTTTGCAACTCTTCCACTTCATGAGCCAAACGTTCAAACTCAATTTTCTTTTCTTCCAAAGCCAATTGATTCTCACTCATGACAACATTGTTTTTCTCGGATTCTTCGCTCATTCGAGACAAGGCCTGTTGCAGATCTTCCACTTGACGACGCACCATCAATAGCTGACGTTCGACACCTTGAGCTTCTTGATTTTTCGATGCGGCTTGAACCTGAAGCGTGGTCACTTCCTGCTGAAGACCATCAAATCCCATGCGCGTATTGGTCAAATCCTCGGTCAAATTCTCAACTTCGGATTCCAAAGCAAATTTCTTCTCTCGCACTTCATTCAAATGATTTTGCAGTTCCTCTAATTTTTCTTCTTGAACTCGCAACTGATCATTCAATCGGCTTAACTCGCGCTCCTGACGTTGACAGGCTGTTTCGGCATTGTAGCGTTCTGTTTCGGCACGTTCTGCATCTTTGCGAAGTTCGGTACCACGGATTTCAAGTTCGATTTTTTTCTTTTGAAGATCATCCAACTTGGATTGAAGAGAAGTCATTTCCTCTTCCATTTTTTTCAAAGAAGCCGTGACCAGAGCTAACTTTCCCGACCACTCATCTTTTTGTTGGCTTAATTCTTTGATTTCACGGCGACGTTTCAAAACGCCAGAATCTGCACTTTCCACAGATCCACCCGTCAAAACACCATCCGCTCCAAGAGTGTCCCCATCCATCGTAACAAAGGTCCAACCCTGATACAAAGGACGTAAACGCAATGCTGTCCTTAGACTGTCCACCACTGCCACTCCATCCAAAAGATAGCTGACAGATTTTTCATAACGAGCTGAACTCTGAACCACATCTTTCAAAATCGCATGAACACCTTCCTCGCTGGAAGGAGCCGCGGACCTTGGCATCACCCAATTTGATGCCTGCTCTTGATCTGCGCTGGAAAAGAAACTGCTGCGACCAGAGTTCTGTTCTTTCAAATGAGAAACGGCCTCGACCGTTAAATCCTGCTGAGGACTTAAAAGCATTTGCAAACGGGATCCAATCGCGGACTCCATCGCCAGTTCGTACTGACTTGGAACTTCCACCACTTCTGCCACAGGATGAAAAACAGGAACCACTGAACCATCCACGGTTGTTTCTTTGGCTTTTTGCCAAAGCATGACCTGCTTCACACCCTCTTCAAAACCTTCAAAGTTATTTTGTAAATTTTCAAGTCCGTACAATCGAGACGTCACTTGATTCAATTGATCTTTGAATAAATCCACTTCTGATTTTTTTTCAAAAATGCGCTCTTGCAGTTCTTTCTTTTGAACTTCCACTGCTGCAAAGGACTCTTTATTTTCAGACTGAATAAGAAGATGGGCTTCTAAGTCTAAGGCCAACTTTTGCTGACGTTCCTCAAACTGAATTTGCTTTTCTTTCAATTCCGCAAGAACCGACTGTTCGTGTTCCACGCGTTCTTGCTGATCTTCCATTTGAGTGCTCAAAGACTGTGATCTTGCATCCAAAGAAGATTCACTTTGCCCCAAGGCAAAAAGTTCACGGCGTTTGGTTGTCAGATCCTCATCCACTTCCAAAATGCGCGACTGAGATTCCTGATAGATTTCATTCTTTGATTGATAATTTTGATTCAACTCTTCCGCCTGGGACTTCAATTCCGCATGGGAAGTTTCAAAATGAGTTAAATCTCTTTGCAACAAATCCAAACGTGCCTTTTGTTCTTGCAAAAGACTTCCCGTCATCTGTTCACTTTGTTGAGCTTTTTCGATTTCAAATTTCAACTTTTGAATTTCCAGTTCACTTCTTTGAACCAAAATTTGTTTTTCCGAAAATTCAGATTGAATTTCATCGATACGTTGTTCTTGTTCAAGAACTTGCAATTTCAACTGTTCCAGTTCGGACTGCAAACCATCTAAATTGGTGGCTCCAGAAATTTCCATTGACTGAGCTTCATCAAAAATATGCTGAGCCTCTTCACAGGCCTGCTTCAAATCCGCAAACTGCCTTGAAGACAAACACAAATCCAAATCTTCGATTTGTTTTTTTAAATTGCGATAACGTTCCGCACGTTGAGCCTGACGTTGCAAAGAATCCAACTGGCGTTTCAATTCACCAATAATATCTTGCAAACGCACCAAGTTTTGATCCGTCGCTTGCAACTTTCTTTGAGATTCTTTTTTACGAGCCTTAAACTTCGTGATCCCCGCAGCCTCTTCAATCAATGTTCTTCGGTCTTCAGGTTTCGATGTAATGATTTTTCCGATCATCCCTTGCTGAATGATGGAAAACCCTTTGGATCCAGCTCCTGTATCCATGAAAATTTCTTGGATATCACGAAGTCGGGCTGGTTCCTTATTCACAAAGTAATCGGATTCTCCATTGCGATGCAAACGACGAGTCACCATCACTTCACTGAAACGCATGTACTTTGCTGGAAAAGGGCCACCATCATTTTCAAGAGTCAAAGAAACCTCGGCCATTCCCATAGGGGCATAACCTTCAGCTCCAGCAAAGATCACATCTGTCATTTGAGATCCACGAAGATCCTTCGCAGACATTTCTCCCATGACCCACACAAGGGCATCGACGATATTGGATTTTCCGCAACCATTCGGACCCACAATGCCAGTAATCCCAGCATCGAAGTGAATCACGGTGCGATCTTTGAACGACTTAAAACCTATCAGTTCCAGCTTTTTAATTCTCAATGTTTTGTCCTTCCATGCAACAAGGCCGCACGAGCCGCTGCCAATCTAGCGATGGGCACTCGGTACGGCGAACAACTGACATAATTCAACCCAACTTGATCGAAAAATTCAATACTTTCTGGATCGCCACCGTGTTCTCCACAAACACCCGTTTTCAAGTCTGGCTTGGTTTTTCGACCCAAGTCAACACCCCAACGAACCAAAGAACCCACGCCCTGCTTGTCAATGCTGACAAAAGGATCCTTCGGAAGCAAGCCTGTGGTGACATAGGTTCCCAAAAATTTCCCTGCGTCATCACGAGATAATCCTAATGTGGTTTGCGTCAAATCATTGGTACCAAAGCTGAAAAAATCAGCATGATCAGCAATGGCATCGGCCGTCACAGCGGCGCGAGGCAACTCAATCATTGTGCCAATTAAATAATCAAATTTTGTGGCTGTTTCTTTTTGAACTTTTTGAACTTCTTTTTCTGTCAACTGGCGCAGAATTTCCAATTCCTTATCCATTCCCACCAATGGAATCATAATTTCCACGATCGGCAGAATCGACTCTTTCACCAACTGAGCTGCCGCCTGAGCAATCGCACGCACCTGCATTTGATAAATTTCAGGGTAAGTGATTGCAAGACGGCATCCGCGGTGACCTAACATCGGATTGAACTCATGCAAACCACGAACTTTGGCACGCAATTTTTCCACGTCCATTTTCAAACGTGTTGCCAGTTCCAAGGACTCTGCTTCTGTATGAGGCAAAAATTCATGAAGAGGTGGATCCAACAAACGAATTGTTACAGGATAACCCTTCATGATTTTGAAAATTTCATAAAAATCCGATTGCTGCATCGGCAATAAACGCGTCAGTGCTTTTTCACGCTCTTCACGTGTTTCCGATAAAATCATTTCACGCACAACATCGATACGGTCCGCACCAAAGAACATATGCTCTGTACGGCACAACCCAATGCCTTCAGCACCAAATTGACGAGCCGTCGTTGAATCTTTCGGAGTGTCTGCATTCGTACGCACACCCAAACGACGAACCTTATCCGCCATTTTCATCACTCGCTCAAAATTTTCATCCAATTCAGGTTCAATGGTTTTCACTTCACCTAAAAAGACTTCTCCGGTTCCACCATCTAAGGTGATCACATCGCCCTGACGCAAGACATAGCCTTTTGCACGCATGGTCTTATTGCGATCATCCACTTCAATTTCACCGCAACCAGCAACGCAACACTTGCCCATTCCACGAGCCACAACGGCCGCATGGGAAGTCATTCCACCACGAGTTGTTAAAATCCCCTGAGCCGCCACCATCCCCGCAATGTCTTCCGGCGATGTTTCAATGCGCACAAGAATCACCTTGTGCCCACGTTCTTTCCATTCCACCGCTTCTTCGCTGGTGAAAACGATCTGACCACTGACTCCACCTGGACTTGCAGGTAAACCCTTGGCCAATTGTGTTTTTGCAGATTTTGGATCCAAGGTTGGATGCAGAAGTTGATCAAGACTGGAAGGATCTAAACGCAACAAGGCTTCTTCTTCTGTGATCAATTTTTCATCGATCATATCACATGCAATTTTCAACGCAGCTTTCGCCGTACGTTTTCCATTTCTGGTCTGCAACATCCATAACTGCCCACGCTCGATGGTGAATTCGATATCTTGCATATCTTTATAATGAGCTTCTAATTTTTTATAAATATCTACCAACTGCTGATAAGCTGCCGGCATCAACTCTTCCAAGGATTTCACCGAAGCTTTATCCGCCTGCGCCTTCGTGATTGGCTGTGGAGTGCGAATGCCCGCAACCACATCTTCTCCCTGAGCGTTCACCAAAAATTCACCGTAGAAATATTTTTCGCCAGTGCTAGGATCTCGAGTGAAGGCCACTCCCGTCGCAGAATCTTCACCCATATTTCCGAAAACCATGGACTGAATATTCACAGCAGTTCCCCACGAAGCCGGAATATCGTGCAATTCACGGTAAGTGATGGCTCG
>CAZFSX010000205.1:0-5301 GCA_964522115.1 uncultured Pseudobdellovibrionaceae bacterium
GAGATCCTTCGTGACAAAATTTTGAGTGGTCACTCCGTCGGCTTCTGTGCTTTGACTTTGAAAGCTATAGAGCTTTTTGGATCGATTCGATCCGATCTCATAAAATGAGGCCGAATACTCCGCTGCTTGAATAGCCGTCCACGCCACTGCACTTAAAATGAACACAATCCTTCGATTCATTTTCACAACTCCCCCTTGGTTTTGAAAAACTTTTCCTGTCCGTTCAAGGATAGATATTTCATCTTTACAATTCAACCATGGATCAGTATGGTCACGCGCGATGTCTGATAATAAAATACGCCTCTCAAAATTAATGACGGAACGTGGTCTTTGCTCTCGCCGAAAAGCCGATGAATGGATTGAAAAGGGCTGGGTGATGGTCAATGGCATTCCTGTGACTCAACTCGGCACAAAGGTGGATCCTTTGGATCGCATCACTCTTTCTGCCGAGGCCATGCGTCTGCAAAAACAAATGGTGACCGTGATCTTGAACAAACCCGTAGGCTGGGTTTCTGCTCAACCGGAAGAAGGTTATCACCCTGCCATCGAATTGCTGTCTCCTGAAAATTTTGAAGGACCAGGCCCCGCTCCCTTGGATCCCCGGGATCTGAAACAGTTGGCTGTGGCGGGACGTCTGGACATTGATTCACAAGGACTTTTGGTTTTCACACAAGATGGTCGCATCGCGAAACAATTGATCGGTGAAAACTCGGATGTTGAAAAAGAATACCTGGTTCGGGTCGAAGGAAATTTACCCCCCAGCGGGCTAGAACTCTTATGTTACGGTCTTCAATTGGATGGAAAAAAACTGAAACCTGCCAAAGTGGAATGGTTGAATCAGGATCAATTGCGCTTTGTTCTTAAAGAGGGTCGCAAACGACAAGTACGACGTATGTGTGAAGCCGTTGGACTTCATGTCTGCGCCCTGAAACGCGTGCGTGTTGGAAAAATGCTGTTGGGAAAACTTCCCGAAGGCAAATGGCGCTTGCTTGGCGCTTCGGAAAAATTCTAGTACTCACCACCATCAAAAACAGGCGGCGGTAAAATAGGATCATCAAACTCTTGAGGAAACCCCGGCGCCGGTGGTGGCGGTGGATAATCATTTTCAAAAATTTCTGGAGTCCCTGGATTGTAGGCTGGCGGCGGCGGAGGAAGATCATTATTTCCACCAGAAAAGCTATTTCCACCGGAAGCATCACCACCAGCAGAAGATCCCGAACCTAGAGAAGCACGCCCGCCTGTGATCCATTGACGACGGTGAGACGCCACGCGCTCCCGATCTTCCATGACGAACAATTCCTTTTCTTCAGAAATGGGACGTTGAAATTTATGTAAAACACTTTTCTTCGCAACAAATTCTTTGCGAGCTTGTTCCATTTGAATTTCTTTTTGTTTTTTTTCTTGCTCTTGTTGTTTGTAGGCGGCGGAGCCTTCGTCAAGTGCAGGACCTTGCTTCTGCTTTTGTAATACATATTCCTGACGAGCCTTTTCGTCAGCCAATTCTTTTGCTCGTCTTTGTTCGGCAATTTCTTTGACTGATTTTTGACGCTCGGAATTCCATTTTTTTTCCTGTTGATAATGCTGGGAAAAAGCATTCAGTCGAACACGTTCGTTTTCCATATCTTTTGCAAAGTCTTCTGCAAAAAGACCCGGAGTGAAAACCAAAACGAAAAGAGCGAAAATCCTGCGACGAGACATGCTTTCAGACTAATCGTGGCAGACCATGCCGGCAAGAAAAATACATCTCGACCTGGCTTCGATTTATGACTAAAGTGGGGTCTTTGCCGTGGCACCGACCAAAGGAGTAACTATTATGGCTTGGGATCTTTTCTTTATGGACCTTGGACTTTTCGCAAGTAAAAGTTTTTTGGTTGTTTTCTCCATAGGCCTTGTTCTTGTTTTGATTGCGATCCTTGTCGCTCGAGCCAGCGATAAATTTGAAATTGAAGTGCAAGCTCTGCACCATAAAATCAAAGAAGATGCTCTGATGCTTAAAGAGCTCATGTCGACCAAAGAAGAATTGAAAGAGCAGAAAAAACGTCTGAAAGAAGAAATGAAGGCCGAAGAAAAAGAAGGACCTAAGAAGAAATTCTTTGTCCTGAATTTCAAAGGGGATATCCACGCTTCCCGCGTCGAAGGTCTTCGCCAAGAGATCACGGTTTTATTAGGTGTTGCTTCGGAAGAAGATGAAGTGATTGTACGACTTGAAAGCCCTGGCGGTGTGGTCAGTGATTATGGCTTGGCGGCCTCTCAACTGATGAGACTTCGATCTCGCAAAATTCCTTTGACTGTTTGTGTGGATACTGTGGCTGCCAGCGGTGGATACATGATGGCTTGCGTGGCAAATAAAATTTTAGCAGCGCCCTTTGCCATTGTCGGTTCGATTGGAGTCGTCGCGCAGGTTCCAAACTTTCATCGTTTGTTGAAAAAACATGATGTGGACTACACAGAATACACAGCCGGTGAATTCAAACGCACTGTCAGTATTTTGGGTGAAATCACGCCTCAAGGAGAAGAAAAATTCAAGCAACAACTTGAAGAAACCCACGTCTTATTTAAAGACTATGTACAAGGTCATCGCCCTCAACTTTCGATCAAGGATGTTGCCACAGGAGAATACTGGTTTGGAGAAGTGGCTTTAAAAAAAGGCCTTGTTGATGCCCTGATGACCAGCGATGATTACATTATGGAAGCCAGCACTCAAGGCGCTGTTTACGAGATCACTTACAATATCAAAGAAAAATGGAAAGATAAAATCAGTCATATGATTTCTGCCGTGGTTGAAAAATCTTTGAAGGCCGGATTAAAAATCATTGAACAAAAAACAAAATATCCTCTATAATTTTTTGGGCGGGTATTCTATTTTTTGTCAACCTGGTCCTTTTTAAGAAGGAGCTCCATTGAAGCACCAAAATGATTCTTCTTCTACGGATTCAAAATTATCTTATGTGCGGGTTCAGAATTTAATCACTCAGTTTGATTTAAAATCTGGTCCAATGAAAGCCGTACATGATGTGAGTTTTGATATTCGTGAAGGGGAAACTTTAGGCATCGTCGGTGAATCAGGTTGCGGAAAATCCGTGACATCTTTTTCTTTGATGGGACTTCTTCCCTCTTCTGGAAAAATCATTCAAGGTCAATTTCATTTAGGGAATAAAAACGTCTTCCAACTTTCTCAGCAAGATTATCAAGAACTGCGTGGCGGAGAAATGGCCATGATTTTTCAAGAACCCATGACCGCCTTCAATCCTGTTTTAACTATTGGCCAACAGATCGACGAACAGATCCAAAGACATCTGCGACTTTCTTCCAAAGATGCTCGCCACCGATCCATTGAGATGCTTCAAAAGGTGGGCATACCCTCTGCAGAAAAACGCTACGAAAGCTACCCCCATCAACTTTCAGGGGGCATGAGACAACGGGCCATGATTGCCATGGCTTTAAGTTGTCGACCTCGTTTTCTGATTGCAGATGAACCTACTACCGCTTTGGATGTGACCATACAGGCACAAATTTTAGAATTGATTCAAAATTTTCAACTTGAAGAAAAAATGTCGGTGCAATTCATCACGCACGACCTGGGTGTGATCAGCGAAATTTCAGAACGAGTGATGGTGATGTATGGTGGGATGACCTGTGAATTGGCTTCGAATAAAAATTTATTCACAAATCCTTTGCACCCCTACACCGAAGCTCTGATTGATTCACGTCCTCACTTTGGTCAAAGAGTGAGTCGCCTTCGCAGCATCGAAGGAAGTGTTCCTGCTGCCCATGAACTCCCCGCAGGATGTCCTTTTGCAAATCGTTGTTCCAGAGCCACGGAAGTTTGCTGGAAACAGCGACCCGCCCTTCGAGAATTGCAACCCCAGCATTTTGTTGCCTGTCACGAACCTCTTCTTGGAAAAGGTGGGTAGGAAAAATGGAAGCGCTTTTGAAAGTTGAAAATTTGAAAAAATATTTTCCTGTTTCCACATCGTGGTGGAAAAAATCACAAACACTGAAGGCCGTCGACGGAGTCAGTCTGGAAGTCTTTCCAGGTGAAACCTTGGGTCTTGTCGGAGAATCTGGCTGCGGAAAATCAACTTTAGGACGCACGTTGATCCGTTTGTACGAGCCCACGGAAGGGAAAATAAAATTTCAGGGAAAAGATTTTCTTTCCCTTCAAGGGAAAAAACTTCGCGAAGCTCGCCGTCAATTTCAAATGATTTTTCAAGATCCTTTTTCCTCGTTAGATCCAAAAATGACAGTGGGTCAATTGATTGGACAGCCCTTTGTCATTCACAAAGTCCTTTCTGGAAAAGCCCTTGAAGATCAGGTAAAAAAACTTTTGATCTCGGTGGGATTGAAAGCCTCTCATATCAATCGTTACCCCCATGAGTTTTCAGGGGGACAACGTCAACGCATTTGTATTGCCAGAGCCATGGCGCTGAACCCGCAATTGATTTTAGCCGATGAACCTGTCAGCGCTTTGGATGTTTCCATTCAAGCCCAAATTCTGAATCTGCTGAAGGAACTTCAAGAACAAAGAAACCTGACTTTGATATTTATCAGCCATGACCTGAGTGTCATCGAACATATGTGTGATCGCATTGCTGTCATGTATTTGGGAAAAATTGTTGAACTTGCAGACCGAGAAGAGCTTTTCCGCAACCCTCAACATCCCTACACAAAGGCTTTGATCGCCTCCATTCCTCGAGTAGGACAGGGCCCAAGAAAAATTCACCGTGGACTTACGGGGGAAGTGCCCAGCCCTTTAAATCCCCCAACAGGCTGTTCCTTTCATCCGCGCTGCCCTCAGGCCACAGAACAGTGCCAACAACGAATTCCCCAACTTCGATCCTTCTCACCCCAACATCAGGTGGCATGTGATCTTGTCTTAACCACGAACAATGACCGATCTTCAGGAGGTATCTCATGAACTGGAAACTTGGATTTTTTTCTCTTCTGAGTCTTGCTCTTTTTTCTCCGCCTAGTTTTTCACTTTCCAATAAGGAGTTTAAAATTGGAATGGTTCAAGAGTTTGAAAATCTGAACCCCATGATCATGTCCATGTCTGCCACGACATACATGGCTCATATGGTGAACCGAGTCTTGGTCAGTTTAGATGCTGATGGAAAATGGTACCCCCAATTGGCCAAGCAAATTCCTACCAAAGAAAATGGAAGGATGAAAATTGAAGGATCTGGGGATAAAAAATATATTGTGGCAAAATGGGATATCGTTGATTCTGCAAAATGGGGGGATGGAACTCCTGTCACCTGCCAGGACTTTGCTTTTGCTTTGCAAGTAGCCTCCAATCCT
>CAZFSX010000206.1:0-5277 GCA_964522115.1 uncultured Pseudobdellovibrionaceae bacterium
CCCTATGGAATAGGCTGTATGCAAACAGAATACTTTAACAATCAATATCTGAATAGACTGAACTCCTACACGGCCAGGTATGGGTATAATTATGGATACTATTTCTACATGATGGGAAGCTACAACATGAACAACTACAACACCCAATTCCAGTACAACTATAACTCTGGTTCGCCTTTAAGCAGTCTGCCTGTTGCTAACTTTATGCCTTTGAACGGAGGGGGCAGCAACTACCAATCTGCTTACGTAAATAATTATATGCCCAATACCAATGCAGCTGGATGTTATAATCAAGTTCTGAGTGCCTGCGATGTGCGTTCAAATTCAGGATGTTCGGCCGGAGGCACCTGCGTCCCTGCCGCAGCAGCAACAAGTTTTGGAATTTGCATCTATAACAATCAAACTCAATTACCTGTGTACAACAATCCTGGTGTTTATCGAAACTGGTAAACACTTCGGTGACACATAGATAATACTGAAACTGAAAAGGAAATAAGTTCAGCATGAAAAATCCAGTATGGGCTTTTCCATTTTTACTGGCCCTAAGCGTGAAGGCACAGATAATCCAATCTTTGCCCATGGATCTTATTTTACCTTTAAAAATATCGACATTCATGTCGGATCGCCAAACACGCATCGCCGAAGAAAATCATCAGATCATCCTTTCCTCTTCTGCGATGCTGACGGCGGATATCAATGATCAGGAAAGAAAAAATATTCAAGTTACACTTGAAAAATTAAATCATAGAAAAATTTTACGCAATGAGATTCAAAAAATGTTAGAGCAACATCAAATTCAAAAAGAAGGACTTCACAATCAAGGCTTGAATACTGACCTCATTCGTCAGCAAGAAGCAGCTCTTGCTTCTAAAGAATATTCAATCTTGGCAGCCGAGATTTTGCTTGAACACACTGAAGTCATTCCATCTGGAAGACCTTTTCAAATTTGTACCCCTGAAAATCTGTCAAACAATCCAGAAGATATTTTTAATTTGATTGTTATTGATGCCGACCGTCTTCTGAAAACTCTTGTGCGACGCCCTCTGATAGAAAATAAAAGTTTAAGCTCAGAAAAACCCTTTTCATATTCCATCACATTCTCTTCCGAAGAAATGACTGTTCGACAGGATTCTGGAAAAAAATGGAACTGTGCTTATCTTCAAAAAAACCTGGCATCATTCACATCCGCGGATAACGCCAAAGACCCTACAAAATCTGTCAGAATCCAATCCTTACAACAGGAGCTGAAAGAGTTTGCCAGAAACCCGTCTGAGACAAATCGACAGTATTGCAATCGACCTGAAGGCCTAGCCGCCCTAGAAAAACTACTTGAAAAACAAGTCCAAATTTTTAATTCTTCAGATAGAAATAATCCCGAAAAAATTCAACTTCATGTCTTGACGGAATTGGAAGAATCATCGAATAGTTCTAACCCGAATCTTCGCTGTTTGAAGATTCAGAAAATTGGCGGAAATCTATGAAACATTTCATCTCTAAAAAACTACTGAATCAATGGATGCTTGGCCTGTCTTTGATTTTCATCGGAATTGCCAGTCAGGCGGAAGATGACTATTTGAAAATTTTTGTGTCTGGCCCCGATGGCACAGAAGAAGTCAGTCCCATTGTCTCTCCACGAGTGACGCCAGAATACTCCACGATGTTTCAGTACTTGTCGAATTCCCCACAGGATCCAAATCAAGTAAACCCCTTTCCCTACGAACTTTATTTAAAACTCAGCCCTGATCAAAAATTTGTGACTCAACGTCATCTGCTTTCAAGGATCCAAGAAGGTCAAATTCCTAGCTTGAAAAATATAGACGAAAACAAATCCGTCTTTGACAAACGACAAATGAAATCCATTGCTCACCGATTGATTTTTCTGGCTTTGCCGTTAAAGCAAGCAGATAGTGTGCGTCTTTGTATGAACTCTGGTACGGCCATGCCTGAAGTATTTAAAAGTGACCTTAAAATCTTAGAAAAAATATCTGATGAAATTTTAGTCGCTCTTCGTGGAATCATTCATCCATCGAACCCGGCGATGGAACCTAGTTTAAACTACCGCATTCAACTTGTTGCCAAATCCACACAGTCACGCCCTCCTTCTTGTATGCAATTTGAAAAAGTCGACCTTTCTACAGTCAAAAATAAAAACCCTGGACAAAAGCCCCAGAAAAAAAAACCTACTCCTCCAGCACGCTCTTCTTCGAATTAATTTTAAAGAGGCCAGTTTTCCTGGATTACGCCCGCCATCATTCTTGCCGCGGGCTCTGTCTCGGGGTAGATTTTGTGTATGACTACACAAAATCCATTTATTCAAGCTCATAAAGAAAAAACATTTGCAACTCGTGATGAGTCCATCCCCTTTGATCGTATTCAACTGAAGGATTATCTTCCTGCTTTAGATTTTGCTATCGAGGATGCTAAAAAAAATCTGGAAAAAATCAAACAGCTGAAATCGGAACTGAATTTCGACAACGTAATCGTTGCATTGGAAACAAGTTCAGAACTTTTGGAAATGATCTCGGGAACTTATTTTGCTCTTTACAGTGCTGAAGCCAGTGAGGAACATCAGGCTCTTGCAAAAGATATTTCTCCCAAATTGGCTGCTTATAGTAGCGATGTTTCCTTAGATGAAAAACTTTTCCAGCAAGTCAAAAAATTGTACGATCAAAAAGACAGTCTGTCTTTAAATTCTGAAAAGCTAAGACTTCTGGAAAAAACATACAAAGGTTTTGTTCGCAACGGAGCCCTTCTTGCTGATTCCGAAAAAAATATTTTACGCCGCATTGATCAGGAATTGAGTTTATTAAGTCCCAAATTTTCTGAAAATCTTTTGAAAGCCACAAATTCATTTGAACTTTGGATTGATGATAAACTGGATCTTCTTGGCCTTCCTGATGGCGTGATTGAGTCCGCAGCTTTTGATGCTCAAAAAAAGGGCCGATCAGGTCATTGGCTTTTCACTTTGCAATTTCCTAGTTTTATGCCTTTCATGCAATACTCTGAAAAAAGAGAGCTTCGAAAAAAAATGTGGATGGCCTACAGTTCCCGCGCCTTTCAAAATGAATTTGATAATCAAGAAAATGTGCTTCAAATTGTTCGTTTGAGGGATCAAAGAGCGAAACTTTTAGGTTATCCGACTCACGCAGCTTTTGTTTTAGAAGAACGAATGGCCGAAACACCTGAGAAAGTCTTTCAATTTTTAAACAGCATGGTTTCTCCTTGCCGAAAGGCCGCTGAAAAAGATCTGAAAGAACTGCGAGAATTTAAAAAATCGATCGAAGGCAATGATGATATTCAACCCTGGGATATCGCCTATTACAGTGAAAAATTGAAAGAAAAAAAGTACAAATTCAATGAAGAAGAACTGCGACCCTACTTTCAATTGGAACATGTTGTGGAAGGGGTCTTTGAACATGCTCGGCGATTGTATGGATTAACTTTCAAACAGGTTCATGATGTGGCTGTTTATCATCCGGATGTGAAAGCCTATGAAGTTCGCGAAGAGTTTACACAAAAATATGTGGGACTTTTTTATACAGACTTCTTCCCGCGCGAAACAAAAAAAGGCGGAGCATGGATGAGCGGTTTTCGAGATCAAGGCCTGCACCAAGGAGAAATTCGTCGCCCTCATATCATGATTGTTTGTAACTTTACAAAACCTACCCCCAGCAAGCCGTCTTTACTGAACTACGACGAGGTCCTGACGTTGTTCCATGAATTTGGTCATGCCTTGCATGGACTCCTGTCTAATGTTGAATTCAAAAGCATGGGAGGCACCAATGTGTTTTGGGATTTCGTTGAATTACCTTCTCAAATTATGGAAAATTGGATCAAGGAAAAAGAGGGCTTGGATATTTTTGCTCGACACTATCAAACCAACGAACCAATCCCAGCAGAATTGGTCGAAAAGATTCGCCAATCGCAAAAATTTCAATCTGGCTTAACTGCCTACCGCCAATTAAATTACGCCAGTTTGGATATGATCTGGCACACAACAAACCCTGCCGACATCACCAACGTTTCTGCTTTTGAAGAAAGAGCAACACAGCCGACACGCCTGATGCCTCATATTGAGGGAACAAATATGTCCTGTGCCTTTTCACATATTTTTTCCGGTGGATATTCTGCAGGTTACTACTCGTACAAATGGGCGGAAGTGCTGGATGCAGATGCCTTTGAATACTTCAAAGAACAAGGTTTATTTGATCGACAAATCGCAGACCGATTTAAAGAATTTATTCTTAGCAAGGGTGGCTCTGAACACCCTATGGAATTATATAAAAAATTCCGAGGACGCGAACCAGATCCTAAGCATCTCTTAAAAAGGGACGGACTGTTGTGAATCCAGGTTTTACCAAAGTCGCCGTTATTTACCGTCCTGAAACTCCATTAGCTTTTGCTTTGGCCACAGAGGTGACAAAATGGTTGGATCAACGAGGTGTCACCGTTTACAGCTCTCCAGATCAAAAGCCGGTTCCTGGGACAAAGAGAGCTCAAGGTAAAGCTCTTGCTGGTTTGAATTTTGTCGTTGTCCTTGGTGGTGACGGTACTTACCTGAAAGCCGCTCGATGGATTCAAGGGCTTGGTGTTCCTCTTATTGGTGTTAATCTTGGAAGCCTAGGGTTTCTAACTCCCACTCGATCCAATCGCATTTTCGAAGTCTTAGAAAAAGCCTTGCATGGGACCTTATTGCAACAATCTCGATCCATGCTGCGTGTGCAAATTCGTCGTGGACGAAAAGTGACAAAAGAATTTGTCGCATTGAATGACGTCGTTTTAGAGCGCGGCAGCCAGAGCCACCTGATTCAAGTACAAATACATAGCCAATCAAGCCTGGTCTGCGAAGTGAAGTGTGATGGACTGATTGTAGCTACCCCCACAGGAAGCTCTGCCTACAATCTTGCCGCAGGTGGACCTATTCTTCACCCGGAAGTCCCCGCCTGGTCTGTGACTCCCATTGCTGCTCATAGTCTGACGAATCGTCCTTTTTTGTTGCCAGACCATTTGGAAATGAAGTTACAGTTGATGGGTAAAAATAAAAAAGCCGATTTCGTGGTCGATGGTCAGAAGATTGCAGAAATCACTGAACATGATCGAATCGTGCTTATTAGAAACCCTCAGGATCATCAAATGTTCCGCGAACCGACGGACGATTACTTCCATCTGCTTCGCGAGAAACTTAAGTTTGGAGAAAGATCCTAGGTCAAATCTGACAAAGGAGCTTTCATGTTACTGGAACTCAAAGTATCAAACTTTGCAATTATTGAAAATATT